>JBATTL010000568.1:0-16134 GCA_049670525.1 Thiohalocapsa sp.
AGCACCCGCAGTTCCTCGCGGGTGATGAACAGATTCTGGCGTTTCGAGGTGCCGCCGACCAGCCGGGTCGCGAAGCGCGCGACGCCGCCGAAAACGAATATGACGGGATAGAAGGCGTAAGAGAAGAACTGAAGGACAGGGCTGACGATGCGCGCAAGTGAGTCAGCCTTTTGTTGAAAGACGCTTTTCGGCACCACTTCGCCGAAAATCAGCAGGAACGGGGTCATGATCAGCACGGAGATCAGATCACCGATGTCGCCAAACAGGTCGATGCAGATCAGTGCACCGAGCGTCGAGATGGTCACAGTAGCCAGGTTGGTGCCGACCAAGGTGGTACCCAGGATCACGTCCGGCTTGCGGAACATCTTCAACAGCAGCTTGGCGCTGCGGTTGCCTTGCTTGGCTTGATGGCGCAGCTTCAACTTGTCGGAGTTGACGATGGCGATCTCGGAGCCAGAGAAGAAGGCCTTCAGACCCAGGAAAAGGAGGATCAGCAGCAGTTCGAAGAGCCAGTCCATCAGGTCTTCCCCCCATCCCCGGCGACGACCAAAGTGCCATGATTGGCAGCGGATTCGTCCACGAGCAATGCAGTTGTTCCTGAGTCCTTGGAACCGGCGCCCGAGGAAGTCACTTCAGACTGGAGCACGGCAGCAGAATCACCCTCCGCCGCAGCGGTCGCCTTCGCGCGCTGTTTGCGCTTGCGCTTGCGTTTGGCCTTCGCCTTTGCATTGTCCTGATCCTCGGTCCGATCCGGGGTCCGGTCCGGGGTCCGGTCCGGTTTTTCGCCTTCGGACGACGGATGCGAGAGCAACCCCTGCATCTCAGCGTCATCCCCCTCAGTATCCGGTTCAGAGTCTGGCTCGGACGCTGGGACCGCCACTTTTGAGACCTCGACGCGGCTGATACGCAGCCCGTCGATGCCGAGGACGTGGAAGTGGTAGCCCTCGTAATCCACCGCCTCACCGACCTGGGGCAGGCGCCCGAATAGCCGAAACACCAGACCACCGAGGGTCGTCATCACCGGATCATCGATATCGATGTTGGTCAGACTGTAGAAGTCCAGCAGGCGAATCCAGCCGGGCGCGATGTGGCCGTGGTCGGTCCGTTCGTATTCGTCGCTGCCGCGAATCTTGGTCGTCAACTCGCCGAAGATGAAAGCCAGCACGTCCTTCATGGTCACGATGCCGACGACCTCGCCAAACTCCCCGAGCACGATGGATGAGCGTGTCGCATGGTCCTGAAAGAAATGGAACAGCTCGTCCACCTTCACCGTCGGCGGCACGAAGTGCGCCGGGCGCATGATGGACTCGATGGTCATGTCATCCAGGTCGGCGCCGCCGCGGACCAGACGCAGGACGTCCTCGGAATGGATGAAACCGATCACATTGTCCCAGTGCCCCGAGTAGACCGGCACACGGGGGTGACGATAGCGGCGAAAAGTCTGGATCAATTCGGGCAGGGGCCGGTCGCCGTCGAGCAGACAAAGGCGCGGACCGGGCGTCATGATGTGGGAGATGTCGGTCTCGGATGCCTCCAGCAGATTGTCGATCAGCACCCGCTCCGAGGCGTCGATAATGCCGGTCGCTTCGCCTTCCTCCAGCAGCGTCTTCAGCTCGTCGGGCTGCAGGATATTCTCTCGCCCGACGTTCTCGCCCACCAGCCAGGTCGTGACACGATCCGCAACCTGCCGAACCGCCTCACGCAGCGGCGTCACGACGTAGATCCAGCGCGGAAGAATGCGCGCGCTCACATGCCGCGTGAAGCCGAGCGGGTAGTTGACAGCGATGGTCTTGGGCGTGACTTCGCCGATCAGCAACAGCAGCGGCACCATCACAAGTATGTTGACCCAACCTGCTTCCTGGCCGAACAGGATAAGCAATATCGCCGCCATGTTGACGGACGATGCAATATTGACCAGTTCGTTGCCGCAAAGGATGGAGATGATCAGCCGACGCGGCTCGTCGAGCATCGCATGAATACTCTCAGAGTGCGGATCGCGACGATGCCTAAGCTGTTGCAGGTCGATCCGGCTTAGTGAGAACAGCGCCGTCTCCGAGCCGGAGAACACCGCGGAACTCACCAGGAGCACGACCTGCAGGATGCCGCGGATGAGCAGTTCGATGTTCCAGGTATCGACTTCCATCGCAACGCCCCTTGCAGCCGGTGATATTTCGCCTGCGAAGGCTAACCCTTTTTACGATTTCGTGACAATTGCGCCAACAGCATCGGGTCACCTCTGAGACCGTGGCAGCAGATCGTCGCGCCCTGAGATCGGGCCGGAGTCTCCAACACTTACCCGGTGGACTCGCCACCGGGCTCGGCTAGCTTCCGTCGCCGGTGCCCGCACCGCTGATGCGAGGCCCGTCCTGATCCGTCGCTTACTGGGCGATCAGCTTATCCGGTATCTCCAGGCCCGCCTCCTTGAAGTAGCGCGCTGCACCGGGGTGTAGTGGCATTGGCAGACCCGCCACGGCCTTGTCCAGCGCCATGGCGTCGGTGGCCTTGTGGATGGCCTGCAGGAAGCCGAGGTTCTCGTAGATGGTCTTCGTGATGAGATAGACATCGTCGTCGGCGACATCGGCGCGAACCGCAAGGAAGTTAGGCTGTGCAATGGTCTCGACGTCCGCTTGCTGGCCCGGATAGGTCCCGGCGGGGATCAGATAGGGCGTCCACAGGCCCAGACCGGCATCGGCCCGCTCCGCCTGTTCAGGCGTGAAGTTGAGCAGCGCGATGTTTTCGCCGATCGCTGCGAATGCCTTGGTCACCGCACCCACCGGCACGCCTGCCGGGGTGTTTGTCAGATCTACCTTGCCGTCCTGAAGGGCGTCGGTCGCGGCGCCGTAGCCGCCGTAGAAGACGTCGAAATCAGCGTCCAGGTCGACACCCAGCCCGGCCAACAAGGCGCGGGATGATCCGATACTGCCGGAATTGCGCTTGCCGAAAGACGCGCCCTTGCCCTGCAGACCGGCGATATCGGCCATTGTGCTGGTGTTGACGAACTCCTTGCGAGCCAGGAAGTGCTCGACGTTCTGCCACAGCATGCTAACGGCGCGCAGCTCTTTTTGTGGGCCTTCTTCGGCGAGCGGACCGGTACCATTCCAGGCATAGGCACCGAACAGCCCCTGCAGAATCGCGAACTGGGTCTCGTCGTCACGGAGCAGTTTGATATTTTCCGCGGAACCGGCCGAGTTGATGGCGGAGAGATTGATACCGTCGCTGGGTTGGAGCTTGACCTTGACCAGCGTCGACAGCGCCACACCGACTGGGTAGTAGGTGCCTCCGGTGCTGGCGGTGGCGAGCAGATAATCACCCTCGGCCTGAACCAGGCCCCCGGCGAGCAGCAGGCCCCCAGCAACGGCGGCACGCAGCTTGGGGAATAAAAAAGTGCGGTTGGCTATTATCATGGTCTCCTCCGATCTGATTAATTGTCGCCGTCGCCCGGGTGTCGCGGATCGTCCGATTGTGCCCGCTAATTTAGTGGTCGCGAAAGGAACTCGGCAACTCGGCTTCCGAGGGGCCGAAGGCAGTGACCTGAGAGCAGGCTCCGGGTAGCCGCCGAGCCTACCGTGCCTTTGCGGAGAAATGGTCCGACCGACCTTCAGGACGAGGCACCCTGTGCCTCGAATTCGGCCGGCTCAGCCAACGGAATGCGGGTCAAGACGACCTGATGCATGCGCCGCTCCGATGCGCTCTTGACATGAATCTCCAGGCCATCGAGGACAATCCGCTCGTCCTGGGACGGAATGCGTTCGGTATGTTTGAGGATCCAATGATTGACGGTATCGGTGTGTTTGCCGGGCAGCTCCGCGTCGAAAAAGTCCTCCACCACCCGAAGCTCGACATGTCCATCGACCAGGATGCTGTCCTCGGACAGAATCATCTGCTGCTCGGGCAAGTCGTCGACCTCGTCGTAAATCTCCCCCACCAGCTCTTCCAGCAGATCCTCAAGGGTCACTACTCCCTGTAGATAGCCGGTCTCGTCGACGACGACGGCCATATGCTGTTTTTCGCGGCGCAGGAGCGGTAACAGCAGATCGACCGTTTGGTTCTCGGGTACGTACAGTGGCACCCGTGCGATGCTGAAGGCGTCCTGCGACGTCTCGCCTGAAGCGACTGCGTCGAACAGGTCGCGCAGGAACAGTACCTTGAGGATCTCGTTCGGATCATCGGCGTAGAGCGGCACGCGCGAGAAGGGTCGCGCCAGCACTTCCCGCAGGATGTCGTCGACGCTCCGGCGCCCGTCGAGCGCGAAAACGCGGCGCATCGGCGTCATCACATCGCCGGCCTTGAGATCATTCAGGATGAACACCCGCTCGATCATCTCGCGCTCATCCGCCTCGATCGTACCTTCCTCTTCGCCGTGTTCCGTCATGCTGATCAGTTCCGCCTCGGTAACCATCGGGTCGCCTTCGCCCCCGGTCATCCGTTGCACCCAATTTGTGAACGCATTGAACAACCACACGAGCGGAAAGATCGCGCGCATGATCGCTACCATTATCGGCGCGATCACCAGCGAGATACGCTCGGAATAGCGTGTGGCCAGACTCTTAGGGGTAATCTCGCCGAAGATCAGAATCAAGACCGTCAGCACGCCGACCGCGATACCCGGGCCGAGATGGCCGAACCAGCGCGTCGCCAGCACGGTTGCGATTGCCGAAGCGCCGATGTTGACGACGTTATTGCCGATCAGGATCGTAATCAGCATGCGCGACGGATTCGTCTTGAGCCGGTATAGGGCGGAAGCGCCGGGGCGGCCCTCGCGATACAACGCCTCGGCACGTGCCAGCGAGATCGACACTAACGCGGTCTCGGAACCTGAGAAGAGACCCGAGAGAACCAATAGAAAGAGTAGTGTCAGGAGATCCATCAGGTTCTTGTGACGCGCGGAGCGTCGTGACTAGGTTGCCGCGGGACGCCGCCTCAGCCGCTCGCACCCGGCTTTTTCCACCAGGGATGCTTGGCCTCGACCAGTTCTTCCCAGTAATCGTCGAAGCGCAACAACAGATGGCGGAATTCGCAACTGCGCCAACCGATCAGGCCACCTGCATAGACGAACAACTCGTGATCGCTGTTGCCGACGAGCATATCGTCGAGCAACTGCTTTGTGACTGCGACGTCGTGCATGACACCCAGCAGGTCCTGGATGCCCTTCATGTGGCCGATGAAGACATCCATACGGTCAAACAGCGGGCGGAAAAACTCGGCGGCATAGCGCAACTTCTTGCACTCGATGCGCAGTTGGTGCATCTCGGCGGCATCGTCGCGATTGACGTGGGTGCCGGCCGCCAGGACCCGGCGTTCCTGCTTGTCCAAGAGCTGACGTGAGTAGCCAAGTATATTGGAGTGCAGGCGCTTGGCCTGCTTCTTCTTCAGCGTCGTTCGCTCCCATGCGCGGGCGTCTAGCCAGGGCGGAAAGCCTTCCAGGAACGCCTTGAATCGATCGCTGTCGAGCATCATCACGACCCGCTCCCGGTAGATCTGAGCACGGCGTTCCTCGGCAACCCTGAGCAACCGATCCGCTCCTGCCAGCGGCAGCAGTTCCGTCACCGGGCCCAAGCCTTCGGCGATGAAGACATCAAGGTCGCGGGCCGGGCCCAGCTCCCCGGCAATCCAGCGCATCTCATCACCCCAGCTCTCGGTCGCCTCCTTCGGTATGGCATCCCGGAACAGACTCAGCGCCGACCGCATACGTCGGAACGCGACACGCATCTGATGGGCACCCTCGATGTCGTCCCAGCCGCGAGCGTTGTCCTGCCACGTGAGCATGTAGTCGTAGTTGTGTCGGAGGATGCTTGTGAAGGCCTCGCTTGCCGTTTGGCTTGTGTCGATCGGCGGTGGAGCTTTGGACTTGACTGGCACGACGCAACCCTCGGCTGGCTGGCGGCAAGCTTGCGCGCCAACCGCGGATGAACCGGCCTCGCCGGCTTAGGTCGCTGCATGATAGACGAAAAGCCGGGTTGTGAACCAACTGCCGATAAGTCGCTCCGCGCATCATGATGAAGCCGTCTTGTCAATTAAATGGTCGCAGATGCGCCGGGTGGCTGCAGGCTGGCTGCCGGGTTCGAGTCACGCGATCTGAACCACGATGTCGTGCAGCACACCGCCCGCATGCTCCATACGGTCCGCGGCATTGGAGAGGTGCCGATACACCTCGCGGCGCTTGAAGATCTCGATCACGTAGCGCATCGCTTCCACCTCGGCCTTATCCGTGCCCTTGCCCAGCGCGGCAATATGGTCTTCGGCGTGGAACAACTCCGTCAGTGCGGCACGGTAGACCTTCTCGGTGTTGCGTTCGGCCTTTCGCGCGGCGGCGGCATCGGTATCCGCGGCCGCGGGATGCGAGGAGAGTTTCGCGTACCCCGCACGCAGTGCGTTACTGCCGTCACGTAGTTGCCGCGCCATATCCGCCATGTAGGCGTCGGGCTTGATCTCCAGCGCCTCGACCTCACGCACCGTGGTCTTGGCGTAGTTCAGGATCTCGTCGATGGTGACGATCGCGCGGTAGATGTCCTCCCGGTCCATGGGTGTTGCAAAGGCACGGCTGAGGACCGCCATGTTCTTCGCCTTAAGGTCGTCACCGCTTTTCTCCATCGAGCGCACGCGGTCGCCGGTGGCCTCGTCGCCCGTTTCCATAAAGGCGACAAACACGTCCATTGCTTCACAGACAAGTTCGCATTGATCGTTGATCAAGCCGTAAAAGTCCGGCATCCGCGGAAAGACGCGGTCAACGAGCCGGGTGACGACGGAGCTGGATCGCGTACTCATAGCTGTCTCCTACGAAAGTATCTTGTGGTGTATGTCTTGACGGACCCGTCGTCCAGGCAGCTCCGCTCAACTCAGTTCCAACAGCGCGTCGACGAGCAAGTAGGTCAGCACGGACACGGTGCCGGCCCCGGGGATGGTGATGATCCAGGTGCTGACGATCTCTTGGGCCTTGGCCCAACGAACGGCCTTGGGCCGCTCCGAGGCACCGATTCCCATGAGCGCGGAACTGACGACATGCGTAGTGGAGACAGGCGCACCGACCATCGACGCACCAAATATCACGGCCGCTGAGGTCAACTGCCCGTCGAAGGCATGAATAGGCCGGACCTTGAAGATGCCGAACCCCACCGTGCGAACGATGCGCCAGCCGCCCGACAGGATGCCCAGCGTGATAGCGATGGCGCAGGACAGGATGACCCAAAAAGGCACGGAGAATTCTGACAAGTAACCGCCGCTGAGCAGCACCAGTGTGATGATCCCCATGCTCTTCTGGGCGTCATTGGCGCCGTGCGCGAAAGCGAGCCCGGCGCAGGAGACGATTTGGATTCGCTTGAAGAAACGGTTGACGCCCGGCTTGGCACCCCGCATCAAAAAGAATGTCAGTCGGTGGACCCCGAAACCCACCCAAAAACCGATGATGGGCGACAGGATCAGCGCAAGTAACACCTTGGTCACGCCCGTGAGGTGCCCTTCAGTCAACTGCTGAAAGCCCCAGATAACATGATCGGCCCCAACACCGATAATCACCGCGCCCGCGAGTCCACCAACGAGCGCATGAGAGGACGACGATGGGATACCAAACCACCAGGTAATGATGTTCCAGAAGATTGCACCGGATAAACCGCATAGGATCACGCTGATCGACAGGATCGCGGCGACATCGTCCAGGTTCACGAACTTACCGATGGTATTGGCCACCGCCGTTCCGCCGAGAATCGGCCCGAGAAACTCGAACGTTGCGACGATCGTTACGGCCTGGATAGGGGTGAGCGCCCGAGATGCGATGGGCGTGGCAATGATGTTGGCAGCATCATGAAAGCCATTTGTATAGTCGAACAACAGCACCACGGCCACGGATACGACAACCAGAACGGACAAGACATCCATCGATTTTGGTCCCTCGAGGTTGGGTTGGACCGGCCGGACGGAGTTGGCCGCACTGGTTTATCCGGACCACATCGACATCGACCGGGCCCATCGGTCCAACTACCCCTGCGGCAAAGCTTCGGCTCGCCAGGGGATCGTCGACGTCGACGTTCGAAGAATCGGGCACGGACGCGACTTGGTCCGGACGACAGCAATGTCACAAAATATTCATCAAGCCGTAACAGTTTAGTCAAATTGCGGTCATATTACACCCTTAGGGTTCGTTCCAAGGAGGCGTCAAGCCGGATCGTAAGGAAACGACACGACTCGCCGTTTCGGCAAAGCAGGCCTGCCATACCACCCGCGTTGCGCCAAGAAGCGTGCGTCTATCAACTGCCGAGCGACTCGTTCCTGAGGCGAGGCTATTAACAACTCGGGACTCGTCACTGGCCGGATATCGGACAGCCCATCAGGCGCGCGAAATTTCAGTCAATTTTTCAGTTGCTTGCGTGATTGAAAATGGATATTTCTCCGGCTGATACAGAAACCGCTGCAACGAGCAGCGGTTAAAGGTCGCTTCGGTTGCCGTTCACCGGAGCCCCCATAAACCGCCATCGACAGAGCGTTTTTTCAAAGGGGATTAACGACAATGAACGATCAGTCACACCGTACCGGCCTGATGGCGACGCTGACTCAGCGCTTCGAGGGACAGCAACTCAGCCGAATCCTTGGTCTCAAGACCGCCGTCGCCGCAGGCGAGCGGCTCGAAGACCACGATCGCGACTTCTTGGAGGCGCTCTGCCACGAGGCGATGCACAGCAAACCCATCGTTGATGGATTGCCTCAGTATCACATGCTGTTTCTGCGAACCGTGCATCTATACCGGGAAATCTCACACCGGGCTTTGGAGAATGAAAAAAGGGCCTTCAACATCGCCTGATCGCGGCCACGCAGTCGGCTCGTTGACTGTCGCGCCGCTGGCGCCGCGCCGTCGACTCGTCGATCATCTGCGACCCGGATGGCTCCAGCAGGCAGACGAACCACGCAGCGAGCTACTTCCGCCTGGAGCGCTCGGAAAACGCCTTTCATACCCTTAACCGCGCCGCTGAAGCCAGCGTCAATGATGCCGGGGTTGATCGGCGTGGCTTTGGCGCCAAAGCCTCCGCATATTTCTCGCAACACCGGTGGGAAGTCACACGGGGCAAACCTGGTTGCGGAGCCGACGACGCGGTTTGGGATCGCCGACACCGGTCACCGCATCGCCATAACCTTTACCCATCGGACAATACGCCCGGCACCGGAACTGTGTTCAAACCGATTATGTCGTCTCCAATCGACGCCCATCCCCAGGGTTCGCAAACCCCGCCTGCGCGGCTGAATCATTAGGTTCAACCATTGCTGACCACCCTCGGTTCGCTTCAGTGGGCGCACTTCTGGCTCCTCGCGGGTCATTGCCACAGCGATGCGTGGTTGCGCCCGCCCTCGGCGAACTACCGCTGGAGTTTCGATGTCACCCAAATGATGGAGGAAGGCATGGGCGCAGCCAACAACAGCGCCCGTGTATTCCGGCCGCGCCAGGCCGCCCGCGAAGAGATCATCCTGCTGAGCCGGAACCACTCAACGCTGGGGCCTGAGATCGACCCGACCTTGATCGCCGACGGCGATGTGTTCGGCTTCGCCTGCGTCGACGAGAGCGAAACGGATCAGGGCGAGCACAATTGAGCGATTTGTCTGCTGAGCGATTCACGCGCGACAAACGCCGTATGGGCGCCCAACGTGAAAACCCGCGCTTTCGCCTACATAAGTTCGCTATTAGAATTAAGTGGCTTGGATGATGCGCGGTGCTTAGGATCGGTACGGAGAAAATACGCCGCAGGAAGAGGAGCCCAAAATATGATCGGGCTCGCAAACAGCATCGATCGCGTCTAGGATGTCAGAAAAACACCGGCCCGCAAGCCAATACAGAGATGTCGTTGACAACTCCATCAATCGTAGGGAAAAAATCCCTTGTCGTCATCGTCGACGACCAGACTGCCGGGCGCAAGATCCTGGAGCATTTGGTGCGGAGTATCGATCATGACGTTGATGTGGTCGCGTTCGGCGATGCGTCATCGGCAGAGCAATTCATCGGCTCGGCGACGCCGGATCTTATAGTCACCGACTACCTGATGCCGGAAATGGATGGGGTGACATTCATTAGCCGCGTGCGCAAGATGCCCCACTGCGTCGATGTACCCATTATTGTCGTCACCGTGGTCGAGGACAGGGAGATCCGCTACCGGGCCCTGGACGCGGGCGCCACGGACTTTTTGAACCGCCCCATTGATCAGCATGAGTGCAGAGCGCGCTGCAGGAATCTTCTGACATTGCGGCGACAGCGACAGATCATCAGCAGTCGTGCAAATTGGCTTGAAGAACAGGTCGCCGTGGCGACCAGAAAAATATTCGCCCGCGAGCAAGAGACTCTTCTAAGGCTGGCAAGGGCGGGTGAATATCGTGATGAGAACACCGGCAACCACGTCGTGCGGATTTCCAGGTATTGCCGTCTCATGGCCCAAAGCCTCGGGCTTTCCGGACCCGAATGCGACGCAATCGAACTCGCTGCCCCGATGCACGATATCGGCAAGATCGGCATTCCCGACCATATCTTGTTGAAACCAAACAAACTGACACCCGCAGAGTTCAAGGTCATGCGCGGACATTCTCGGCTCGGCTACGAGATTCTGTGCGACAGCCAATCACACTATATCCAACTGGGCGCGATTATCGCGTTGAACCATCACGAGAAATACGATGGCAGTGGTTACCCGGATGGGCTTCGCGGCGACGAGATTCCCCAAGCAGCTCGCATCGTTGCCGTTGCGGATGTCTTCGACGCACTGACTTCCGTGCGGCCCTATAAGAAGGCTTGGTCCGCCGAGGAGGCTAGAACCTACATCCGCAATCTGTCCGGAGCTCACTTTGATCCGGACTGTGTCGACGCCTTTATGCGGATTGTCCCGGAAATAGAGACGGTAAGACTCAAGCTTAGCGATTACGTCGAGCCAGATGCCGGGCATGGGCATGGGGCCTGATTAGATGGCTGCTTCGACCCACGAAAGCGGCTTGTCGAGACTGCTGCATTCGTGCCGGCGTCGCTTCAGCAAGCGAAGCCAGGCTGTCGACGCAAGTACCGATTCGGAAGGGAAGCGAGAACAGGAGCAGTCGCTGATCCGGGTCGTCATGGGTGGCATCGTCATCCTTTACATGCTGGCGACGCATTTCGACGGGCCAACTTCAACTGCATCATTGACGATTGCCTGGGTAGCCGCGCTCTTTTTTTCCGGTTCGTTGCTCCTGCTTGTCGCGGTGTTTCGAGGTTCCAGCCCTTCACCAACGAGGCGCTACAGCGGCATTCTGCTCGATCTGTCGGCAACATCGGCGGCTATGGCCGTGTCGGGCGAAGCGGGTGCACCACTGCTCGGTATTTACCTTTGGGTGATCCTAGGCAACGGCTTTCGATATGGTTCGCACTACCTCGCGGTTGCGGCCGGCGTCGGTTTGATCGGCTTCACCGGCGTCGCCATCTACTCAGACTACTGGCGGGCGCACCCATTGCTCAGCTCGAGCTACCTGTTGGTGCTGCTTTTGATCCCAGCCTACGTAGCGGCTCTGCTGGGAAAACTGCGCAAAGCAATTCGGCACGCCAACGAGGCAAGCTCCGCCAAGAGTGAGTTTCTCGCCAAGATGAGCCATGAGTTGCGTACACCCCTCAACGGGGTCATCGGCATGAGCGACCTGTTGATGGATTCGCAGATCGGCCATCAAGAACGCGAGTTCGTCAAGACAATTCACAATTCCGGCAAGGTGCTACTGGGGGTTATCGACAATATCCTGGACTTTTCCAAAATCGAGTCCGGCCGGTTGCCCATTGAGCACATCGATCTTGACGTGCACCGGCTGGTCGCGGAGACCGTTGCCATGTTTGCTCCGCAAGCCAGTCGTAAAGGCATCGGTCTTACGACTCGGTTCGATCCGCGCGTCCCCTTCGCGCTGCGCGGCGATCCCCTGCACATCCGGCAGGTGCTGTTGAACCTGCTGGGCAATGCGATCAAGTTTACCGAGACCGGCTCAATTGAAGTTCGGGTGTCCGCCGCCAACGACGACGACGAACGACAGCCAGACGATCCGCTCAAGCTGCGCTTCGAGATCGAGGATACCGGCGTCGGCATCGCCGTCGAAGACCAGGCCCATGTCTTCGAGAGTTTCCGCCAGGCCAGAGCCGATACCGCGCGCCGCTTCGGTGGCACGGGTCTGGGCACGGCGATCGCTCACGAGTTGGTCACCCTGATGGGGGGCCGAATCGGCTTGAGTAGTCAGCCCGGTCACGGTTCCCTATTTTGGTTCGAGCTCCCACTCGCGTTGATCCCCGTTCCCGCTCATGAGCGGGAACGGGGTTTGGCCAACGAACGGGTCTTGGTCATCGGGGTCGGACACCAAGCCGAGGTGCTGCTGGAAACGCTTGCTGCCATGGGCATGCATGTGATGGGCGCGGAATCAGCCGCGGATGCGGCGCGGAAGGCCACCCACGCAATCGGATCCGGGCAACCCTTCGGATTGTTGCTGTTTCTGGAGCCGGAATTCGATCCGGACTCCTTCTCCGCGGTTCTGGAGAAGGACAGCATGCCCGCGGAAACCCTCTGCTTCGTGCTGAGCGCAATCACGCCGACGCAACAATTTCCGGTGTTTCGCGTGGGTTGCGACGGCGTGTTGAGCCTCCCGCTGTGTCGCGACGAGCTTCTCAATGCTCTGCACGCGGGCCGCAGTGTCCGCGCATTGCCCGAGAATGTCGTCTCTCTGGCCGAGCACTACCGTCGGCTCGTGCCCGCCGAAGCACCGCGTCTCCATATCCTCGTCGCCGAGGACAATGACACCAACCGCCGCGTGTTGCGGGCCATTTTGGAGCGCGCAGGGCATCGCTTGACGGTCGTCGACGACGGCGAAGCGGCGCTGGACGCCATTCAGGAGAACACGGATGCCTTTGACTTGATGATCCTGGACAAGAATATGCCGGAGCGCAGCGGGCTCGATGTGTTCCGTGCGCAACGCTTCATGTATCCACAGACTCCGATTCCCACCATCATGCTGTCGGCGGACGCTACCGACATCGCACTGAAAAATTGCCTCGAGGCCGGGGTCGACGCCTACCTTACCAAGCCGGTCGAGAGCCGCCGGCTGCTTGAGACCATTGCCCGTCTTGGGCATGGCACCGGGACGCGAGATACCAGCCGCAAGGCCCAGTCGAAGCGGGAGATTCAATACGAACCGGACAGCGTCTTACTGGATCTGGATAAGCTCGAGTCTCTCCGACGGCTTAGTGACGATGCCCATTTTTTCGACGACCTGGTGTCCGGTTTCCAACGCGATGCGGAGCGATCGATCTCCGATATCGCAGACGCTTTGACATCCAGTGACTACCCCGCACTGCGCGGCGCCGCTCACGCACTCGAAGGCAGCGCCCGCGAATTGGGGGCCGTGGGTCTCGCGGGGATTGCAAGAAGTTTCCGCGGTCTGAAGCCTTTCGAACTGCGCTCCACCCGGGCGCAACAGCTTCTTGGTCGATTACGTGACAACCTGGCCATGACGTCGCAGCGGCTGACGGAGTCGGTTTCAGACACCAAAGATGACCAGGCGCATTGAGCGCCTATTGGCCATCCGCCGCTGTAGTGCCCCGGTCGACCGCTGCAACAGTTCGTGTCCGCCCGAGGTCTCGGGCATCCCAAACCCGCGATCACGCGGCCTGTTCCGCCACGGAGCATTGGCGCGAAACGAGACGCTCCATCATCCGCAAGTCGCGTCGCTCCAGTCGCAGAGCCGTATCCACCCAGATCTCGACAACCCCGTCCAGCTGCTCGTAAGTGATCGGGCTTAGCAGGTCCCGGACTTCGCGCAACGCACGAAAACCGTTTCGGGCCCGGTTTTCGCGACGGATGTAATCGTAGACCGCCATTTCCCCTTCCCCTTCTTCGGCGAGTTCATCCACCAGCCCCATATCGTAGAGCTCCTCCGCGCTGTAGAGCTTGCCGCTCAGAATGATGCGTTCGGCGCGTTTTGCATCGAGCTTGCGTAACAGCAGATTGAACGCCCCCATACCCGGAATAAGATTGAAAAGGATTTCGGGAAATCCCATCCGAGAGCCCTTCTCGGCAATGATGATTTCACTGGACAGTGCGGTCTCGAATCCGCCACCCAAGGCGTCCCCTTGGACCAGTGAAATCGTCGTGATGGGGCGATGGAACCCCCGGATATTTGCGTAAAGCACATCGATGCATGCCTTACCGTAGGCTTTCAGTCCAGCACGATCGCCGTCTTCGATAAGGTTTCGAAAGAGCTCGAGATCACCGCCAAGGTTATAAACCCCAGACTTTGCCGAGGCAATAACATGATAATGAATCTCGCGTTCTAGACCGTAGTCTCGCAGGTAGTTGCACCAATCACTTAGCTCATTGAGCAATGTGGTATTGAAGCAAGACCTGGGCGCCGGATTCATATAGCACCAGGCGACATTGTGCTTTGAATCGATGTGGGTATTTACTTGCTCATAAACTGGGTTTGCCTTCACGATATCGGCGGCGTTGGTAGCGAGATTGATTGCTTTCATAGCGATCTCCGTTGAGGGGTCATGGTGAATCTGGTCAACGGCAGAGCGCCGGCCAGGGTGAATAGAATGCAGCTGCGTCGGGAATCTCGTATGCCGTGCCATTTCAAATTCTTGCCATTGCAAATTAAGGTGCCAATCGATCCAGGGGCGTCAACGGCTGAACATGGCAGTGACACGAAACCGTGTCCAGCGGTTCCCTGCCGGTCTGGTCAGGATTGTGGCAATGCTGTACCCGCTGACGAGAAATCTCCTCTCGGAGGCCGGCTAATGCATAAATAGTGTGACGGAGTTCAAATATATTATGTGACCCAGTTCGCGTTTCTACACGCACATTCTATGTTTATCGACCAAGTCATGGTTGATTTTTCTGCGGAACCGGAGAACCGATTGAGATACATCACGAACTCAATGAACAGAATAATCGGCATTTGGTGTACGCCTACCGTGGTATTCGTAAAGGGTGACGATAACGGTCACTGAGAGTCTGAATCGGGCCTGAATCCCGGTGCGGTCAGAGCTCGGCAATTCAGCCGGTACGCACGCTCCTAGAAGCGGCACGTATAACAGCGCCGACTGATCGGCTGTACCGGTCGAAAACCAGCACGCAAAGCACCCAGCTTCGAGCAATTGAGCGGTTCGCAGTCTCCTCATTTTCAGTCGCTTAGGCCCTGGAGCAGGTCTTTACGTCCTGCCCAGCACCAGAAGCGCCGCGTTTTCAACGCTTCCGTCGGCCGCCGGAGCAGCGACGGAGGCTCGCAGGCGATTGGCTTGCTTCCTGCTCCCCGAGGGTCGGGTCATTCGGTGCAGGTCCTCGTTAAGCTCGCGTTTGCGACACCGACATCCACGTGTTTCCACACACAGTTCGCGGATATGTGAGTCTCGGCAAACCATTCGAAGCCACTGACGACCAGGACCGCGCCGCGAAATCGAACGGAGTTGTGGCCGGCGACCATCGAGCACGCTCAGATCCGAGAGGCGTACAGCAACAATTTGGGTGAGTTGTTTTTCGCCTTAGACCGCAAGACGCCAGCTGTGGTTTCGGGGCAGGGACGACGACTCGGCGGCACCTTCGCGGTCATCCTGGATTGCGAATGGCAGAATGCCCATCCGGAGTAGCTACAATGCGCCCCGCGGCGCAATCAGGTCGTTCGTGGTGAGCCCCAGATCTCTGCGATCAGCGGTAGGCGTCACTGGTGGCTGAAAGGCACTAAGACGATTGCCGAAGACCCCTGTCCCAGACGGAGTCGTACTTGTCTGCGCCTTCAAGCAATTAAGGTCGAGAGCATAGCCGGGCTCCGTGGCTACCCGCTCGAGATAGATAGCGGATAGAAGGGCAAGACAGCTGGTATGTAAATTGCTGAGATCGTCTTATGTTGTTTCGCAGCTTCGATGGTGCCGGCAGGGACTGGGGAGGCCATAGGACCGCGGGCTCGGTCGAGAACGCGCATTCTGGTCCATGCTTCGATGGGCGCCGGACCAGCGTCCCAACGGTTCCCCCGTGGCCCGCATAGTGCAGGCGCTGCCAACACAACTCGGCGTGACCGACCTCGGCTGCGATAACATGCGCGCAAAGCGCTTTCCCGCGCCCTGGAGCGGAAGACCTGTGGTCGGTCTTCGCACAATCCCGGCACCACCGAGAAACA
>JBATTL010000569.1:0-3172 GCA_049670525.1 Thiohalocapsa sp.
GTTGCCGGTACTCAGCAGACGAAACTTACTCCGAGCTGGGCGACATTGGCCCACGATTTGCTGAAACCTAAAGCGATGGCGATACCGTCGCCTACGTCACTACCCAAGCAGTTCAGTTGCTGTCGGCAGTGTCGTCCACCGAAACCCCGAGTCGCAGTGATGAGGACAAACAAATGATGCAATATGCGTTGATTTTTCTCGTCGTGGCAATTATCGCGGGCCTTTTGGGTCTGTCCGGTGTTGCCGGTGCAGCAACCAATATCGCCTGGGTCCTGTTTCTCGTCGGCCTTGCCATGGCGGTCTTCTTCTACTTCCGCGGGCGCGGCACGACGCCCTAAAAATGAAGTGCATGTATCGTCATGCAAGGCAAAATCTCGCTACGCCGTGCATGGTTATCAAAGCGCAACAAGCGCAATCCTTTCTGCTGGAGTAATTGCAATGAATCAGTTAGTACTCGTCTCCATCGCTGTGGCGCTTTTTTCCGGTGCCGCGCTATTCGGCGGGAGTGGTCAATCCGAGAACAACGTCCTTTGGATCATCTTTCTGGGAAGTGCCGCCGCTGGCGCCTACTTCTTCATGAAGAACCGAGGCCGATACCGTGAGGAATCCACAACTCGCGATTCCTCAAGCCGCGATTAAGATCGAACCCGATCGATTCGTCCAGAGCTAACAAGCCCGGGGCGCTCGCCCCGGGCGTTTTTGTTGGCGGCTGGAGCGGTGGTCGGGATCGGATGCGCTGCCGTTTCTGGGTAGTATCGGCTGCGCCGAGACGCCGGATGCGGATGTCGCGTAGCCGATGGTAACCGCTGGCTCTGCGCCGGCCAGGCCGGTGTCCGGCGGCAATCGCTGCCGGTCAGCGCAAGCGGACGGAATTGCGCGCCGACGTCGGCCTTGTCGCCGGCATCAAGCCGCCGTTCGGCACCATCCTTGGTCTTCGGCGTAGCGAAAGAATGCTCGGAGTGCCTTGGCGCTGCTGGCGATGGAGACGCGGCACCAATGTGCCCCTTGGCGGGAGAGGAAGGCATCGCTATCCGCAACGCGAACCTCCGCGACGGAATTCCGCCCGGTGCTGAAGTCGGCGAGAAAGTGCTCGACATGCCACTGGTAATTGGTCGTCGTAGCCGTCGACAGACCGCGCTCGTGCTTCAAGAAGCCGATGAAGGCATCGAGCAGCGGGGCAAAGGGCTGCGTTGGCGGTTCGGGGATGCGCAGGCGGCCCAAGTACCGAAGCCAGGCGGTGGCAGTCTGCACGAAGAAGACCCGCGACCACCGAAGGGTGCGAGCGCGACGGCGCCGCCGCTGCTGTCTGGCCCAGCGCTCAGCCTCTGTTTCGATCGCCGCGAGCGTGATCGAGTCGCCGGAGGTCAAGTCCAGTTCCCGAACGACGACCAAAAGCTGCCGTGCCAGGCGCACCAAGGTATCCCGCGCTGCGCCCTGCTCCGCGCGTTGAGCTAGGACCGATGCGCGTTCGGATGCCAGGGGAGCGGCGAGCTGGCGGGCGATTACGGACGGTCGTTTGAATAGCTTCTCGAACATCGTCAGATCTCCTGTGCAAAAGAGATCTGACCGAATTCCGATAAGGTTATGTGGCCTCCAGGCCGCTACGCGTCTAACGGCTGCCGCAGCTTAGCGATTCGGCGCCACATAACCGGCGGCGCCACATTACGAGTCTTATGTGCTGTAGCACATAAGATGCGGGAGATCCGCACGTCCGGTGCGACGAGCGGCGACTGGAAACGGGACTAAGGTCCGCATTGAGGCACCGGCGTGTGGCGAAAGCCGCCGGCAACGGCTACTCCCCGGGACCTACGGTTACCGCGCCAGTCGTCGACCCTACCTAGAGGCTGACGTCGTCGGTCAGAGACATGATCCCACCAGTGGTTCCATCACGGTAGGCGGATTTCAGAGTGGACCCGCCAAACGCGGGTATTGGCGGATCGCCCGCCACGCTCCTGGATTCGTCCATGAAGTCACCCCCAACGTGCCGCCGATACCGGTGCGGCCGTGACCGCACGGCACGCCATTTGCTTTGCTGAATGCCACCGCGTCCGCCGACGCCCCGAAACCGGTGACTGCGTCTCGTGCGGCAAGCGCCATCAACATCAACGGTAGCCCCATGACCACTCCGATCTACATCCGTGCCCGCAACCCCGATAACGGCGCCCGCGTCGTCGAGGAGCTGCTCGCGCTCGGCATCCCAAGGGAGCGACTCGAGGTCCACGGACGAGCAATTCCAGCAGGGGTGTCCGTGCCGACGAAACGTTGGCGCGATCGCAACACGACCCTGCTGTGGGCCGCGCTGATCGGCGCTGCCGTCCTGCCCTTGCTAGGCGCGCTGATCTTAGGCGGCATTGATCTGAGCATGCTGCTGGTGCTGGCCCTGTCGGGCGCCGGGGTGGGGTTGGTTTGGGCGCGCGGCCGACTGCACGACAGCCAGACACGTTTCGGTCCTCAACAACAAGCCCTGCGTCGCGGCGACCTTCTGATCGTTGCCGAGGTGGATCGGTCGGACATCGAGCGTGTCGAAAACCAGATCGCAGAACGACATCCAGAGGTGCTGGTGCTCGGATCCGATCCAGGCGGCTCTCCGCCGTTTCCCTAACCAATCTTTGACACTGGCCCCTTGGTTTTGAGCCGTTTTCGCTGCCTTTGGCGGTGTATCTCATTGAGTTTGCAGCGCGCAAGTGGCGAAAACAAAACGTAGTGCCATAAATGGAAAACCCTTGTGACTTTTAGGGGAGAGCCTAATGCACTCTGAGTTGGAGATCCGCCTGACGCGCGAAACCAGCGAAAACGCAACCGTGTAGTGCCAAAAAGTAGCTTATTCACATGTCAACTCATTGATTTATAATACTTTTGACAAAGCGGATGTCAAACTTGGGCTAAGGCCCTACCCGTCGGCGCTTCGCCGTTAGCGCCCTGTCGGGCGAGGATTTGATCATTGGCCGTCCCGGACCGGTTCCAAGAGGCGGGGATCAGATACCGCGACGGACTGAGAGCGGCCATGCTTGCTGGAGACGTCCGCGACCGGACCGTCCTACACCCCTTCGCTGTCGATCCAGTCGTCGCCGGCTCGACGAAAGCGTTTCAGATGGACGACTCGGTGAGTCGCGTGTCCCTCGTGATACGTCGCGCGAGCATCCTGCTTCGCGAGGACTCGGTCCTTGGCGAC
>JBATTL010000570.1:0-16594 GCA_049670525.1 Thiohalocapsa sp.
ACGTGATACCGGGTGCCGAAGAAGACAACCAGATTGAGGTAGCAGTCATCCTGCAGTCGGGATCCGCCGCATCGGCGGCGGTCTTGCGCGGATTCTGCGCCGAACATTTGCCATGGTACGCAGTACCCGCAACGGTCTCCGTGCTTCCGTCCTTTCCGCGGACGACATCGGGCAAGGTCGATCGCAAGGCATTGCAGACCGCGGCACGCGAGCGGCTCGCATTAGAGGTTCGAGTATGAGATCGGCGATCAGGGATTACATTGTCAATGAGCTTCTCAGCGGAAGGGAGGTCGGCGATCAGGAGGACTTGTTGTTGAGTGGTCTCGTGGAGTCGATCGGAGTCATGCGCCTTGTCGTATTCATGGAGCAGAAATTCGGCGTACAAATCGCGCCGCAAGACATAACCATCGAGAATTTTGCGAACGTCAACGCGATCTGCCTGTACCTCGAGCGCCGCCTAAATCCATGAGCATCGACGACTCGGTGGTTGGAGCCGACGGCTCGCGTGCGATCCGAGATTCAACGCCCGCGCAGGAAGCAGGCGCAGAGACGTTGAATCTCACCCACAGCCAGCTGATGATCTGGACGGGCCAGCGACTCGCTCCCCAAACTCCCCTGTACAACATGGCCTTTCGTTTCGATCTGCACGGAGAGATCGACGTCGATCTGTTTCGGTCCGCGTTTCAAGCGCTGGTCGACGGTACCGATGCCTTACGCACCGTCTTTGCTGAAGAAGAAGGGGTACCGGTTCAACGCATTCTGCCACGTTTGTCTTACCAGCCGGATCTGGTGGAGCTCTCGGATGAGGCTGACCCCGCGGGCGCATCGGAGCGCTGGATCCTGTCGCGAAGCCAACAGAGCTTCGACTTGGCCGAACGCTGCTTCGACGCCGCGCTGATCAGACTTGGCCCATCACACTTCGTCTGGTTCCTGAACCAGCATCACTTGACGATGGACGCCTCCGCAACCAGCCTGCTCTACCGCAACCTCGGGCGCCTATATGGCAGGCTTTGCAAGGGCGAAACGATCGATAATGTAACCTTCCCGACCTTCGCGGATTATGTCCTTTACGAGCAAAGTCTTCGAGGGACTGAGCAATACGCCGCAGCGGTTGCCTACTGGGAAGAATTTGCCGCCCGACCCGCACCCCACGTACGTCTCTACGGCCGAGGTGCGAGCCAGCGAGGCTACCGAACCGAGCGAGTCGTTTGCCCACTTGGCATTGAGCGCGCGAGGCGCCTGCAGGCACTGGCGAACACTCCCGGTATGAAGACGCTCAGCGTCCACATGTCCCTGTTCAACCTGCTTTCCACCATTCTGTTTGCCTACATCTATCGCGTTGGCGACAGCTCGGCTCCGGTTATCGGCACGCCGGCGCACAACCGCTCGTCGCTTGCCTTTCGGGAGACGGCGGGTCTGTTTATCGAACTCTTCCCGTTGCGAGTGGAGTTGGATCCAAGAGACACCTTCCTCTCGTTGATGCAGAAGGTCAGTGCCGAAGGGCAAGGCTATTTGCGCCATGCCTTGCCTGGCACCAGCAGCACCGCCTCGCTGCGTCTGTTCAATGTGGTGCTGAATTACATCCATGCCACGTTCGAGCCGTTCGACGGCATCCCGATGACGACGGAATGGGTGCACACCGGCTTTGGTGATCCAGAGCATGATCTGCGGCTGCAAGTTCATGCCTTCGAAGGCAGCGGCAACATTGTCACATGCTTTGATTTCAACCAATCGCGCTTCGATCCCCAGCTCCGGAGTCAAGCAGTTCGGCATTTCCTTCGCATACTGGACGCCTTTATCGCGGATCCTGGGCGGCCCATTGCGACAGTGGGTCTACTGGATGATCAAGAACGCGACCATTTTCTCGAAAGTTTCAACCAGACTGCCTCTGTTCCGGGATATGCGTCGGTCATGTCTCTATTCCGGCAGCATGCGGCTGCAGACGCGAGCAGAACGGCCCTTTGCCAGGGGAATCGCGAGGTAAGCTACGGAGAGCTAGACGAAACGTCGGACCGGCTTGCGCGGGTCCTTGCGCGACAGGGCCTTGGCGATGGCTCTCTCGCTGGCGTTTTCGTCGAGCGGTCGGTTGAAATGGTGGTCGGGCTCCTAGCTGTCCTGAAAACAGGAGCCGGCTATGTCCCGCTGGAGTCCCACCTGCCGAAGGCACGTATCGCTTACATCCTCCGGGACACCAATGCGCGAGTGGTGCTGACCACAAGGGCTCTCAAGTCTCGGCTACCGCCGGCGGGAACGATCGCGACACTGGACCTGGAAACTGATTGGATCGAAGTCGAGGGATCAGATTGCTCGCTTGCCGATTCTGGTCCCAATCACACCGCCTACGTGATCTACACGTCCGGGTCTACGGGCACGCCCAAGGGCGTAATGATCGACCACGCGGGGCTATCCGGATACGTCCGGTGGGCTCAATCTACCTTTAACGGCAACCAGCCGGCCATTTTTCCTTTGTACTCGTCCTTTGGTTTCGACCTAACGGTAACGTCGATCTTTGTGCCGTTGGTCAGCGGTGGTTCCATCGTCGTGTACCCGGAGGAGGAAAAGGGTCTTGACCTTGCGATACTTCGGGTTTTTGCGGAGAGCAAGGTCGATATAGTCAAGCTCACCCCGGCGCATCTGCGTCTAGTGGAGGAGCATGACCTTCGCAAGTCTCGAATCAAGACCCTGATCTTAGGGGGAGAAGACCTGAAGTCTGCTTCGGCTCGGCGAATCATGGAGGCGAGCGGCGGGAGGGTGGCCTTGTTTAACGAGTACGGTCCAACCGAAGCGGTAGTTGGCTGTATGTTTCATCGGTTTCAGCCGTACGAGGACATCGATCCCTCGGTCCCCATCGGCGCTCCCGCTGACGGCGTGCGAATTTACGTGCTCGACGATGGTCTGAATCCTGTTCCGGAAGGAGTTGCGGGCGAGCTTTATATCGGCGGTGACCGTCTCGCCAGCGGCTACTTGAACCGTCCGGATCTGACCGCCGAGCGCTTCCTTCCCGATCCTTCGGTTCCGGGACGCAGGATGTACCGTACGGGTGACCTTGCCCGGTTCAAGCCCGGCGGGAACCTGGAGTACCTCGGCCGGAACGACCGGCAGGTCAAGATACGCGGTGTTCGTATCGAGCCTTCCGAGTTGGAGCATGTCCTGCTTGAACACCCAAGTATCGACGCCTGTGTCGTGGACGTGACTCACCATGAACGATATCAGGTATCCGGAGAACTCAGGTACTGCAAGAAGTGCGGCCTGTCATCTGATTTTCCCGATGCCCGATTCGATGCGGCCGGGGTCTGCAGTATCTGCAACGAATACGAGCTGTATCGAGATCGAGCGGAAAGCTACTTTGGCGACATGAGTGAGCTTCGCGGGATTTTCGTGGATGCGCGGTCCCGCGGGACGGGCCGTTATGATTGCATGATGCTGCTCAGCGGCGGCAAGGACAGTACGTACGCACTCTATCAGATAGCTCAGCTGACCGGCCGCGTCCTGGCGGTAACGCTCGACAACGGATTTATCTCCGACGGCGCGAAGGCCAACATTGGGCGGGTTATCGACGCACTCGGCATCGAGCATCGATACCTGAAAACTCCGGCGATGAACGCAATCTTCGTTGACAGCCTGGAACGCCACTCCAATGTCTGCCATGGCTGCTTCAAAACACTCTACACGCTCGCGTTGGGTCTCGCGCGGGAAGAGCGTATACCGCTGATCGTGACCGGACTGTCGCGCGGTCAGTTCTTCGAGACGCGCTTGACCTCAGAGCTGTTTCGCGAGATGAGCGTCGACGTCGCCGGCATCGACCAAACCCTGTTCGATGCGAGAAAGGCCTACCACCGGATCGACGATGCCGTTTCACGCCTGCTGGACGTCGAATTGTTTCGGGACGATCGAATCTTCGATCAAGTTGAGTTTGTGGATTTTTATCGCTACTGCGATGCCGCGCTCGATGAGGTGTACAGCTTCCTCGCCGAGCATGCACCCTGGATACGTCCCGGTGACACGGGCCGGTCTACGAATTGCCTGATCAACGACGTGGGTATCCACGTGCACAAGCAGAAAGAGGGGTTCCATAACTACACATTGCCTTACAGCTGGGACGTTCGGCTTGGACACAAAGAACGTGATGCGGCGTTGGACGAGCTCAACGACCAGATAGACGAAGAGAGGGTTCACAAAATCCTGTCCGAAATCGGCTATGGCGAGGAAGCCCATGCGCTTGTTGGCCAACAACTGACTGCCTACTTTACCGCCACGGATCGCCTGACGACTTCCGAGCTCCGTCGGTTTCTGGGTGAGAGGTTGCCCGAAACGATGGTTCCGTCAAGCTTTGTGCAATTGGAACAGATCCCTCTTACGCAGAACGGGAAGGTTGATCGAGACTCGTTGCCACGTCAGGCCATGGGTCGTAATCAAGTCAACGAGGTTTTCCGCGCACCAAGCAGCGATGTTGAAAAGCGGCTCGCTTCCATTTGGCGCAGTGTATTGGGTGTGCGCTGGGTAGGCGTCGAGGACAACTTTTACGATCTCGGGGGAGATTCGCTGGCTGCGATCCGCATCGCATCTCGCGCGACGGAACAGGGTCTGGCGATGAACGCGACCGAACTCTTTCACCACCAAACAATCGCTTCTCTCGCGCTCGCGGTCAGGAATCCCGAACACGGCTCCGTCCCAACGAATTCAACAGAGCCGAGAAAGGCGCTCGATGATAAGACGCGAGCGCGGTTGGCCGCATTGTTCGGTACACGCAGCGGTGAGTAACGACGAGGTTGCGCTAGTAGGCGTCGAAGACGCCTACGCTCTATCACCCGCGCAGGCGGGTATGCTCTACCACAGCATCGCGGAGCCAGGTAGCGGCGCCTACCTCGGCTGTTTCTCGGCCATGCTCCCCCGCGATGTTGATCTCTTCGCTTTCAAGGCTGCTTGGGAGGTGGCCATAAGCCGCCACGGAGCGCTTCGCACCCAGTTCGTTTGGGAAGGATTGGATGATCCCGTTCAGGTCGTGCGCGAAGAGGCCGCGCCTGTGTGGAACGAAGTCAATTGGCGTCACCTCGATCCGGAGGATGAGCGGATCGCGCTCGGCAGGTACCTCGATACAAGGCGACGTAATGGGCTCGACCTGACGCAGGCACCGGTGATGCACTTCGCGCTGATGGAACTCGTTGACGGTCGGCGTCGCTTCGTGTGGGTCTGCCACCACGCCCTCATCGACGACTGGTCGGCGGCAACCATCTTGAAAGAGATAGCTCGAACCTACAACGAACACCTGCCTGAGGCTGGATCAGGTTCAGGCCCTTCAATGCCGTTTCGCGTGTTCATCGACTGGCTCGATCGATGTGACCAGAAGGCAACAGAGACCTACTGGCGTGGAGTCATGGATGGCCTCACTGTGCCTACCAGGATGCAAACGCTGACCGCCGGGGTAGCGCATGGGAGTCGAGATCCATTTCGGCTGATAGAGACGACGCTATCCGCCGAGGCGTCTTCCCTCCTACGCGAGCTAGCGGCATCCCTTCGGGTCACCCTCAACGCCTTGGTCACAGCAGCCTGGTCCGTTGTCCTGCATCGTTGCAGCGGGCAGGATGACGTCCTATTTGGCGTGGCATATGCCCAACGTCCTCCCGAGCTTCCGGGCATCGAGGACGCGGTCGGCAATTTCGTGACTACCCTACCGGCGCGGGTCCGCCTTGATCGCCGCGAAACGCTGCACGATCTCATCCTGGAACGTCACATCGACGCCATCGACGCCAGCCAACACAGCAGCATTGCGCTTCCTGCTTTGCAGCGATTGAGCGGATTCACGTCGAATCAGCCGCTTTTCGATACGATCGTCGCGCTCGAAAAGGGTGCACCCGACGGCGGGGCGGTTCCTCAGGGACCAGATCCACTCTTTACCGACCTCGTCGCTGGTGATCAAAGCAATTTTCCAATCGCACTCCTTGTATTCCCAAATGCACGGATCGGCTTGCGGCTCATGTACGACCCTGGCCTGTTCGACGAGTCAGGGGCGCGGCTGGTCCTTTCCATGGCGAAGACGGCGTTTTCTGCGCTGCCCGCGTATGCGGGTGCTTCGCCCTTCGATCTACCAATCATGCCTGAGGCTGAACGGATACGGGCAGTGGACGGAGATTCGGGGGCACACGCCCTTCCGGATTTCGGAATGGTTCACGAGGAGTTCGTGTCGCGCGCGCGAGCCGCACCGGAGGCGCCCGCGGTGATCTTCAACCAGGAGGTGCTCAGCTACGGTTCGCTTGATCGGCAAAGCGAAGCCTGGGCGCGACTTCTGCTGGCGCGAGGCCTCGGCTCAGGCGATCGAATCGCGATATTCCTCGACCCGGGGCCCGGATTCGTCGTCGCTATTTTGGGCATTCTGAGGTCAGGTTCCGCCTATGTTCCTCTCGATGCGCGCTATCCGTCGGAGCGCCTGAATCAAATGCTCGAGGCTTGTGGTGCGGCAGCGGTGATCACAACCACCTCGCACCTGACGAACTTGCCATCAAGCGCCCCAACCGCGCTTCTGTTCGACTCCCCCGGAGAAGACCGGTCGGAAGAGATCGAATTGCCCAGAGCAGCATCGGATCAGGCCGCGTACGTGATCTATACCTCTGGATCTACCGGCGATCCCAAGGGCGTGTTAGTAACCCATGGAAACTTATCGGCGTCCACGTCCGCCCGACTTGGGTTTTATGATGAGCCGCCGAAGCGGTTCTTGCTGCTCTCGTCATTCTCATTCGACAGCTCCGTCGGAGGTATCTTCTGGACGCTGTGCACGGGTGGAACGCTCGTGCTTTCGCATTCGAATGCTGAGACGAATATGGCCTTGCTCGGCGAGATATTGTCGCGCAACGGGATTACGCACACGCTCTGCCTGCCTTCTCTGTACGAAATGATTCTCGCGTACGTGCCAGTCGAGCGACTCACCTCTTTGCGTACGGTAATCGCAGCAGGCGAGGCACTCCCGCATACGCTGGTCGACCTTCACTCCGAACGACTGCCAAAGGTCCGCTTTTTCAATGAATACGGACCCACCGAGGCGACGGTTTGGTGTACTGCCGCGGAGGTTACGGATCTAGGATCAACCGGCCGCACACCCATCGGCAAGCCGATTCCCGGCGCGCGAACCGTCCTCCTGGATTCGCGCTTGCGCCCGGTGCCTGATGGGCTTCCGGCCGAGCTCTTCGTTGGCGGTGCAGGAGTTGCAGCCGGCTATATCGGATCGCCGACTGAGATGGCCGAGCGATTTGTTCGGGATCCGTCCGATTCGAGCCGAATGCTCTATCGCACTGGCGACCTTGTCCGGCGTCAATCGAGCGGACTACTGGAGTACATCGGCCGCGTCGATAACCAGATCAAAGTAAGGGGGTACAGGATTGAGCCAGCGGAGGTCGAAGCCGTTTTCGCGCGTCGCTCCGATATTCGTCAAGCCGTGGTCATCCCTTACGGTACCGGAGCGCAAACGGGTCTTGCGGCCTATGTCGTACCAAAGCCCGAATCCGAGCACCTTCCCGAGCGCGAGAGTTTACAGGCCTACGCCCGGGAAATGCTCCCAGAGTGGATGGTCCCATCGTGCTACATCATGATCAATGCGCTTCCCCGGACCACAAATGGCAAGGTCGACCTGCACGCCTTGCCCCCGCCAGATCGCCACGGTGATGACAACAGGCCCAGTATCTTGCCACGCACACCGCTGGAACGAGATCTTGCCCGGGTTTGGAAACGCGTGCTCTGGCTCGATCGCGATTTGGGAATAACCGAGGACTTTTTCGATCTTGGCGGACACTCGTTGTTGTCTATCCGGCTCGTTAATGAGATCGAAACCGAACTCGGTCTCAAGCTTCCAATGGCAGGCGTTGGAAAGATTAGTACGATCGCAGACCAAGCAAGATTGCTGGAAGCTGCAACCACAGATGAAAAGGTAGACGAACGCGTTCCGTCCCAGGATGAGACAGGGCCGTTTGTTGGTTTCTCCGAATCGCAATTGCGCGATTTTCGCGCCCACATGGCCGGCTGGCAAGGCGAACCGGCCTATAGCGATTCCTCAATTCTGTTGCTGAATCCTGATGGCAAGTTGGCCCCCCTCTTTTGGTGCTTCAATGCCGCGCATGAGTTTGCTCAAATGGCGCGGTATCTGGGACCGAACCAGCCGATCTACGGCATGCGCTCCGGCAACCTCGTTCTTGATTTCTCGGACGAAACACAGCAGCGGGACAACAATCGACGCGTCGCGATGCACTATGTTTCGCAACTCCTGCATATCGAATCTGAGGGGCCCTTTTTTCTCGGCGGGAACTGCCAAGGCGCCGCCATTGTGATGGAGTTGGCGCTTGTTTTGCAAAGCCTCGGCCTACCCGTTGCGTTGGTTATTCTGATGGAGGCCGTTCCGATCCAACTTTTCCACGGACGGGTAGCACTTGTTTTCGGTCGCGAGAGTGCGATGAATCCTTTCGTCGAGTTTGCCCAGCCGAGTCGACGATGGCGACGGCAATTTGATCGCTTCAGCTGCGATTTGATCGGTGGCGTACACGGCGGCTTTTTTTCGGAGCCACACGTTCAAGAGCTTTGCACCGTTGTGGAGAAGCGTCTCGCGGAAGCGCGTCTTGATACGCCCTATCCATTGCCCAACGCTGCCTGCAATGTCGAATGGCTAGCACTTCAGGAGGTACCATCCTTGGTCACCGGCGAACGGCGGTGTCTACAGGTTTCACTGCGGAATGCGAGCCGATATGGGTGGGGACCAACAGAGGAAACTGGAATACGTCTGGCCAACCGCTGGCTCGGTCTCGACGGGGAGCCGGTCGTTTCGCTCGATGGCGCTACTACGATCGATGCTCGGTGGTCGCCGGGTGAAACGCGCCTGGCAAAACTGTGGATTACTGCGCCACAACAACCCGGTCGCTGGCGCCTTGAAGTAGATCTCGTCGAAGAAGGCGTTGCGCGGTTCGCGACACACGGCCAAAGCCCTATGACGGCTGACGTGATGGTCTTACCTAGAAAGAGCGGTTGGGCGGGGTGGAACTTTCGGTCGTGGTGGCGCAGGGAAACGCGCGCGAACGCGAAATAGCGGACCTTTTTAAGAAGGCCCAACGCCGTCATACACCCCCACAAACGTACAATCCGCCACGTCGCAGTCGGAGGACAGAGAGCGCTCGTCAAACTGCGGACAAACAATCAGGCGTTTCGAGAGACTGTCTCGCAAACGAAGCGCCCTTTCTGAAGCCCAACAGACTCGACGTTTAACCGGCCACTACGCCCCAACAAACGCGTGTCGGCCACTACCGCCGGAACCAAGACGTTTATGCACAAGCTCCTTAAAGGCGTATTGTTTCTCGCCGCGCTCCTATTTGGCCACGATATCCTCGCGCATGCCCTTGGGGAGAATTATGTTTTCCTTAATTTCAGGGAAAACTCGATCGACGGACGCTTCGAGTTCAATGATGAGGACCTTAAGACAAAGATCGGTGTAGATCTCAAATTGGCAGCAGAGCAGGGGTCTGAGTCGGTAGCTGCAGAAGAACAGCGTGTCAGGGATTACATCGAAGCGCATTTCTCGATTGCCCCTGAAAATGGAGATCCATACCGTCTGGAGTTTGTCGACCAAGTACCATCGGATCCACCCAGCGGGTGGGCGCAGTTCCACTTCCGCGCAGACACGGGGCCGCTTCCGGACCAATTGACTATCCGCCACAATATGGGCTTCGAAGGCGATAGGATGCATCGCGGCCTTATTCTTGTGAATTACAATGCGAAGACCAACACAAAGTACCCAGACGAGTACACGGCCCTGGTCTTCAGCAGTTCGAACAAAGAGCAGACGCTCGATCTGTATGATATCCCTTCGCTGATCACCCTTGGCGGCATGGTATGGATGGGCGTGCTCCATATTTGGATCGGGATCGATCACATCCTTTTTCTGGTAGCGCTCATCCTGCCGGTCGTACTTCTGCGCGATGACAATAGTTGGAAGCCGATTCCCCGATTTCGGACAGCGCTATGGAACCTGTTAAAAATCGTCACTGTTTTCACGATCGCACACTCGATTACCCTATTATTAGCTGCGCTAGACATTGTCACCGTCCCGTCGCGGTTTGTGGAATCGATGATCGCCCTATCTATTCTGTTGGTTGCTGTTAATAACCTCACCGCCACAGTGAGGTATGGATCACTTCTCGTGATCCTAGTCCTGGGCCTGTTCCATGGTCTCGGTTTCGCCACCGTCATGGGACGTCTCCCATTCCGCATGAATCAACTGCTGGAAAATGTTGTGGCGTTCAACGTCGGAATCGAGCTTGGGCAAATCGCAATTGTCGGAATTCTGTTTCCGATTCTCTATGTTCTTCGTACCAACGCCGGATACGTCCCTATCGTTCTCAGGGGCGGCAGCACAGTGCTGATAGTCGTTTCCGGGATATGGTTTGTGCAGCGCGCTCTTGGTTTCGGTTAAGCCTGCTTTCATCCTGAATCAGGTGCATTCTGTTCCAGTCGTGGTGGCATCGGAATCGGCGAGGCAGGGAAGCCTTCGGCGATTTCCGTCGGCACTTTGTGCCTCGCGGTAAAAGGAATTTGTATGCTTCCTAAGCGAAGGAGTTATTGCGCAAGGCTTCGGTTATTTGCCAGTTTTACGAGAACACGCACTGCTGTGTTCGCGTCTTCGTAAGCTAATAGATGTCGATACATCTTTGCCAGATTCTGGCGGATCGTCTCGTCTGACAGGACGTATTTGATGTTCTGTTCAATCTGTTCGGGCGCGTCTTTGTCCTTGTCTGCATCTACACCCAATCGATGAAAAGCAATTCGGGCAGCGCATCCGTTCTGATCGACGTGTCTTGTCGAATAGACGATCATCGGCACTTTGCAGCGTATACATTCGTTAATCGTAGTGATCCCAGCATGGGTAATCGCGCAGTCAGCGAGTCGGAGTGCATCCAACTGCGGCGCCCATTTCAGTAAGACAACATTATGTGGTGCTGGAGCTAAAGCGTCTGGATCCAGTTTGCCACCAAGACCCAAGACAAGATCCCAATCTGGACGGCGCCTGAATACCTCGATAACGCGCCGCAGGAACTCCTTGTCAGCGGACCAAAAGGTTCCCAGCGAACAGTAGATTATCGGCCTGTGCAAGTGTTTCGTTTGCTGTCGCTCGTGTTTGAAGCGCTCCCAACGCACCATTGAACCTGTGTCGAGGTTTGGTTCATGTCGGACTTGGCCGATAACCGGCCCTACATAGTACATATTCGGATGTCGAGCATGAGGGAATTCGAGCTCCCTTGCGTTTAGACAGAGAATCGGTAGGCGCCGGTATATGAACGGCCTCAGCCATTGAGAGCAGTCCGTTTCGCGCTTTAGTTCGTAGCCGTGGAATCGAGCAAGAGATGCCAGATCGACGAATCGTTTTGTGCTCATGGGAATCGGGGCGAGCTTTGCTTGCAAGCCGGCGAGACTTAATCGGCGCCGCCACTCGATTCCAATCGACTCCATGTGAGACCACCACCAAAGAATGCGGATCGTAATATTCTGATACCAATTGCGGCCGGGCATCATGTTTATGTGGAGAGGCGGAAGACCTGGTTGTCTAAACGGGCAGAAAAAGAACGACGACAAGACGGTCGGGATATTCGAGTTTGCAGTCGCAATGATGGCGAAATGAAACTCGATATCGATCCACAACAAGTTCGGTCTCAGTTGCGCCAGAAGCGACTTAATTTCATCGCGCTCAATCGATTTTCGGCAGATACGTCGACGTCGCCTGATCCAACGAAGAAACGCGAGAAGATCACCGAGTGCCCAGCGTGGCATTGGATCAAGGTGGGACAGCTGTCGGAGTTCGTCGTCGCTTGATAGCTGGTAGAACGGAAAACGGTAAGGCACTATCTGCTTTGCTATATCCTTGTTGCTGACTACAGTGAAAACGTGGCCCGCTGCGTTGAGACGGCGGCCCATCTCAAGGCTAGAATGAAGGCAACTTGCGGATCCGCTACTGATGTAAACAACGTGCGCCATAGACGAGCCCGACCGTCGCTATCCAGTTTTCCAGGCTATTGCGAGTTCTTGGTGGCGCAGGCCACGGTGGAGATCAAGCGAAGCTACCATCCCGGCAATAATCAGTGTGGGGCGCGAAAATAAGGTTCTCGCGCTCCCTCGTCCTCAATGCCTATCCTGCCGCGCTGCCCAATCTCGCTGCGTGTGTTGGTTCCAGGAAATACCATACGGGTCTGCCCGTTTATGCTGTGAGCCCTCGCCATTCATACCGAGGTGGTGGGAGGAAAGCACCATTGAATCAGCTTGTCCAGAACCCCGGCCGAGACTGGTTGTAAAAAATTTTAAACTCCCCGTAGATTGATAGTCCTAGCGCGCATGAAGGTGAATCGAGCTCTATCCGTAACACATGACGAGTCTACGCTAGAGGGTCTGATGTGCAGCAGCTTGTTCTATCTTCTTCACAGCTGGCTCCGGTGTTCCTTTCTGTGTGAAGAAATGGGGTAAGTACGGGATACCTTCGCCGGGTCGTTCACAACTGGTGTCGCGCTGCATCAGATCCAGATAGACGGCTTGTTTGTCGGTATGCAATGGCTGCGGAAATGCGTTGGAGAGCCTGGTGGTTGATTGGGCACTGCGAAGGACCATGGGTCAGCGGGCGCAGCGCGATACTGAAGCCCGTTTCTCCGATACCAGTATCAATACCGTTATTCTTGACTTCTGCGATCAGGACCTGGGGCGCCGAGCCTGGCGACCCGGAGATTAGGCGATTTCTGACGCCTTAGTCAGTGTCGGCTAAGAACGAACCGTATCTCTTAGCGGTCACATCAAGGGCTTTGAGCGCCGCTAACAATGGACTCAGGTGGTCCAGCCGCATCGAGTTGGGGCCGTCGCTGGCGGCGTTGTCGGGGTCTTCGTGTACCTCCATGAACAGCATCGCGATGCCGACGCCGACTGCAGCGCGCGCGATCACCGGTACGTATTCGCGCTTGCCGCCGGAGGCGTTGCCCAGCGCGCCGGGCATCTGCACCGCATGGGTGGCGTCCATGACGACGGGGTAGCCCGTCTTGGCCATCTCGTACAGACTCCGGGGGTCAACCACCAGGTTGCCGTAACCGAAGGTGACACCCCGCTCCACCAACGCGATCTTGTCGCAGCCGGTGGATTGCAGTTTTGCAACGACGTTGTTCATGTCCCAGGGCGCCAGGAACTGTCCCTTTTTGACATTGACCGTGCGCCCGTTCTCTGCGGCGGCCGTGCCGACAGCGAGCACGAAGTCCGTCTGGCGGCAGAGGAAGGCCGGGATCTGAAGCAGATCGACCGCCTCTGCGACCGGACGGCATTGCGCCTCGGTGTGCACATCGGTCAGGACCGGGCAGCCGACCGTCTCGCGGATCTCGGCGAGAATGGCGAGGCCCTTGTCCAGTCCGACACCGCGACGGCCTTCCAGGCTGGAGCGATTCGCCTTGTCAAACGATGCCTTGAAGATGTAGGGGATTCCGAGCGCTCCAGCGATTGCAGCGATCTCGCGGGCCAGCGTCAGCGCGTGCTCGCGACTCTCGATCTGGCAGGGGCCTGCCTGCAGCGCGAAGGGCAGATCATTGCCGATCATGATGTCGTTGGAGATCTGAATGTGCTTCATGCCTAGGCTTCTCGAAATTGTTTCCCGTGCAGGCGAGCCAGGGCTCGAGCTGGGGTCGTTCCAGCATACGCCCACCCGGTGTTTCCGCCTTCTACGCGATGACATGGAGCCAATGACGCGGGTTCTCACGCTGCGGAGGCTCGGGCTCGGCCCTGCGCCCTAGCGCGTGGAGGCCAGCAGGGCGCGCCAAAGCAGCGCTAGGCTGACGAGAAAGAGCAACGCAGCGGCAACTGGGGCCAGTAGCGGTATCGCGGGGGCCTGCGCCGGGAAAAGCACCAGAGCCGTCGCGCAGCCCGCGAGCCCCAGGGAGGCCAGCGTCGCCAAGCTACGTCTATTGTTGGTCCGGAGTTCGGTTCGGATAGCCTGCAGGTCGGCGGGCGGGCTGTCGGGATGCAGGGCGGCCTGTCGATCCAAGTGATCGACGATGCGGGCCGCCGCAACCGGCAGCTCCGGCAGACGTTCGGCTAGATAGGGCCAGTTGTCCATAGCGCGTTGGACCAGCGTGCGGACGCCGACCTGGTCGCGCATCCAGCGCTCCATATAGGGCTTTGCGGTGGTCCACAGATCCAACTGCGGATACAGCTGACGACCAAGCCCTTCGATATTCAGCAGGGTTTTCTCCAACAGCACCAGCTGCGGCTGGATCTCCATGTCGAAGCGGCGGGCGGTTTGGAAAAGGTTGACCAGGAAGGCGCCAAACGAGATTTCAGACAGAGGTTTTTCGAAGATCGGTTCGCAGACCGTTCGGATCGCGGATTCGAACTCCTCCACACGTGTGCCCTGAGGCACCCAGCCGGACTCCAGGTGCAGCACCGCGACGCGGCGATAGTCGCGACGAAAGAATGCAAGCAGGTTCTCGGCGAGATAACGCTGATCCTCTTTGGTCAGCGTCCCGACGATGCCGAAGTCCACGGAGATATAGCGCCCGCTGGGCTCGACGAATATATTGCCGGGGTGCATATCGGCGTGAAAAAAGTTGTCCCTGAACACCTGCGTGAAGAAGATTTCGACACCGCGGGTGCCGAGCCGGCGCATGCTGATGCCCTGCGCCTTGAGTTTGTCGACCTGGGACACGGGCGTGCCACGGATTCGTTCCATGACCATCACATTCGGCCGAGTCCAGTCCCAATACACCTCGGGGATGTAAAGGTCCTCGCTGTGCTTGAAATTGCGCCGCAGTTGCGAGGCATTGGCGGCCTCGCGTTGCAGGTTAAGTTCGTCGAAAATGGTCGTTTCGTACTCTTGCACCACCTCCACCGGGCGCAGCCGGCGGCCTTCTGCCCAGTAACGCTGGACCAGGCCCGCAAAGGCAAACAGTAAGTCGACGTCGCGGCGGATGATCCTGTCGATGCCTGGGCGCAGCACCTTGACGATAATCTCCTGACCGGTCTTGAGCCGCCCGGTATGCACCTGGGCGATGGATGCCGAGGCCAAAGGCCGTTCCTGGAACTCGTCCAACACCTCCTCGATCGACCGGCCCCAGGCCTTTTCGATCAGTATCCGAGCCTCTGCGCCCGGGAAAGGCGGCACACGGTCCTGGAGCTTGGCCAGTTCCACGGCAAGGTCTTCGGGTAGCAGGTCGGCACGCGTGGACAGCAACTGCCCGAACTTAATAAAGATCGGCCCCAGGTCCTCCAGCGCCAACCGCACCCGCACCGGATAGGGCGGCAGCTTGCGCCTGACCCAGTGCCAGGGGGCAAGGTAGAGCAGGAAGCGCAGCGGGCGGAACAGCCGCGTCGCGATGACGACCTCGTCGAGCCCGTGCTTGAGGAGCACGACATTGATGTGCAGCAGACGCAGGGTCTGCGAGAGACGCAGCATGAGAGGGGCCGGGGACAGTCGCCTAGGAAGGTGGTCGTCGCGGTGCGAGCCGCTCGATTCGGGCGGCGAGCCGTTCTACGTCATCGCGCAGACGGTCCACGTCGTCGATCAAGCCGCGGACTTCATCGGCATTCGGCAATAGGCGCGCTTCCTCTTGCAGATATTCCCGTACGTCCTGGGTCAGCGTATCGCCTGAGCGACGGGCCCAGCGTTCGCCAACGCGGGCTTGAACACCCAGGCGATGCGCCAGCGTATCACCGAGCACCTTCGACAGCAGCTCCTCCCAGTCGATGTCGAGTCCCTGGACGACATCACCCAGGGTCTGAGCGACCTGGTTGTCACCGTCGATTTGGATGGTCCCTTCGAACACTGCATTTTCGCGGTGCTCGCTGAGCGCCATACGCAGCAGACCCGCCGGCGTCCCGCGTACGGTGCAGTCGGGCTCCGCATCGTAGTTTCCATAGAGCATCAGCCGGGATTCACCCGGTACGACATGGATGCGCGAGCCAAAGCCTGTCAATTCGATCCGAAGCACGTGACCCTGAACCCGTGAAAGGCGCCGGGCACCCTCCGGGTCGAGCGACAGGAACGTGTTCACAGCGGTCTCAATGGCGGCAAGCACCGCATCCGGGATCGGGATACCTTCGCTACCGGTTTCCGGCGAGGCATCGCCGCCGCCGTCGTTCTCCGCGTCCATAACCATCCTCAGAGCTTGTAACCACGGTGGATGGCGACGATGCCGCCGGTCATATTGGTGAAGCTACAGCGCTCGAGACCTGCCTGCTCCATCATCGACAGCAAGGTCTCCTGATCGGGGTGCATGCGGATGGACTCCGCGAGGTAACGATAGCTGTCTGAATCTCCGGCGACCAACTTGCCCATGAACGGCAGCAGGGTAAAGGAATACAGATCGTAGGCCCGCGCCAGGGGTTGGATGGTCGGGTGGGAAAACTCCAAAACGAGCGCGCGACCGCCGGGCCGCAGCACACGGAACATCTCGTCCAGAGCGAACTGCTTATTGGTGACGTTGCGCAGCCCGAAGGCGATGGTGACGCAGTCAAAACTGTCGTTGGCAAAAGGCAGTGCCTCGGCGTTGGCGAGGGCGTAGTCCAGGTTGCCGACAACACCGGCATCGACCAGACGTGAACGGCCCTGGCC
>JBATTL010000571.1:0-2536 GCA_049670525.1 Thiohalocapsa sp.
GAGCCGGTCGAGCCGCGCGGCTCGATCAAGTCGGCCCTGGCCACCAAGCTGACCCTGTGGGCGAACCCGCTGATCGATCGGGCCACGTCCCACAGCGACTTCGACCTGCGCCGATTCCGGCGCGAGTCCCAGTCGCTCTACATCGCCATCGTCCCGGACGACCTGCAACGCCTGGCGCCGCTGGTGCGCTTGCTGATCGCGTTCTTCCTCTCCAGCAACACCAAGGCCGGAGAGACGCCGGCGGGTGATCCGAGACTCTCGGTCCCGGTGCTGATGCTGCTCCCTGATCAGAACTGGGGAGTTCCTGAGCCTGGGCCGCGTCGACAAGCTGGTCCATGCCCTGAGCTATGTCCGCGGCTGGGGTATCCGCATCGCCACGGTGATCCAGTCCGAGGCCCAGCTCCAGGCGGTCTACGGCCGCGAGCTGGCGGAGGCCTTCATCGACAACCATCGTGCACGAGTCTACTACCGACCGCCAGTGCATCGGCGGGACCTGGCCGAGGCGATCTCCAAGATCGTCGGGCAGCGGACCGTCAACCAGGCGAGCTTCAGCTACGGGGACGGGAGGCGATCCAAGCAGGTCTCCAAGACCGGGCAGGCGATCCTGGATGCCGATGCGATCGCGAACCTCAACGACAACGAGACCATCGTCCTGGTCACGGGTGTTCGGCCCCTGGTGGGGCAGAAGCTCCGGTATCACCGCGACAAGACCTTCAAGCAGCGGCAACGCCAAGCGCTGCCGTTGCCAGCGCCCCTAAACATCGAGCTCCAAGACGCGCCGAGGGTAACGATCCGGCGCGAGAACGAGGCGGGGGAGGGCGCCGATAACACCATCGAGCCCGCCGAAATATCCGAGCAATCAAACCCGAACCGCTACACATCCGCTGGCGAGGCCCGCACGGCCATCGACGAGATCCCAGTCCCCAGGGGCCAGACCTCGCTCGAGGAGCTGGAACAGATGGCCGAGGCCCTCGCCGAGATCACCTACTACGCCGACCCCGAGGCCCTGGCGGCATTCGCTGAGGCGATGATCCGTCCGGCGCTGCTGTCGCTCGGGGGCTCTAAATGATGGGCTCGACACCAGTCCAGCAATGACACGCGCAGATGTCGCTCATCGATGTCCTGCGCAACGGCCTCGTGCTCGAGCCAACGGCGCAGCCGCTCCTCGTCCTCATGGGTGATCGGACGGAATCCGAGAAAGGTGCGGACTTGCTCGCGATCACGCTTGCTGCTGCGGCCCTTGAGGTCGTAATCGAACCAAGACGCCGGCTCGACGCCGAGCTGCTTTGCAAGGAAGTCAAGAACCGCAGCGGGAATATCCCGATGGTATCGGGGGAACCGCCCGTTGAGCTGGAAGTACTTCAGCAAGAGTGCCACCGCGAGCTTCCCGGTGCCAGTGCGGTTGGCGAGCAAAGCGCCCTCGGGATCGAGCAACGTCCAGTGCTCGACCAGCTCGTGCTCGTCCCAAGTTCGCTTCATGGAAGGCCCGCGGCTCTGTAAGGTGTAAATCGACATCCTACAGCGCGTTGTCTGACCCGTCGAAGCATCAGGGGCTCCTTATATGGCACCTCACAGCAGCTTCGCTCTTGTTGGGCCTAAATGCGACGGCGAGCCTGGCATGCAGACGCTTTGGCTCGGCCTCCAACGCGTGCGCGACTTCGTCGAAGGCTTGCGCTTCGCCCAAAGCTTGCAGACAACCTAGCCGAGTTGTGTGCAAAGAGATGCACCTAGGCACGCTCCGACAGCCCTTGGCGCCTCAGCATCCCATGTCCGGAATGCCGCGTCCCGGCGCTCAGGAGCGATAGCGCGCACCTTCGCCTCTCCCTGATATTTCGCGAACTCCCGAAATAGCGGGATCGCTTCCCCCTCTTCGGCTACCGCCTTCAACTGCACAGTTGCCAATATAATATTTAAAGTCAATAACTTACAGATTTTCCCGCGGGCTGATTCCTGGTGGCACAGAGGTTGCACTTCTAGTGGCGTGCATAGAGAAACGTATGCACTGACCCAGGAGGAGCTTTGAGACATTTCGTTACGGCTCCTGCGACTTGGGATTGTCGATACACGGAAAAATCAGGAGATCTGAAATAAGACTATTGACGACTCGCTCCCTCTGTTCTTTAGGAGGGGAATCAGGCCGCCATCAGCGATCGGCTGGAAGGGGTGGAGCAAGTTGCCGTGTTGGGCACGGCGCCGGGCAAGCGCACTACTTGATGTGCGCCTCGTCAGCCTCTGGAGACATTTAACAATCCTGGGAGAGTAACAATGCAACATATGAAAATCACCCAACGGGCCGGCGCGGTTATCGCGATGGCGCTCGTTTCAACAATGGGAACCAGAGCGACCTCGCCAGGCCGCACCGGCCCTTTTCCCATTGTCTCGACGGATGACGTTTCGGGCCTCGATCATAACTCCGGCCAGCCCCTCACGCGGCCGCCGGCGTCAGGTAGGACGGACGCGGCGGCGGCGGACGGGGTCGACGTCGTCGCGGTCGTGGGGGCAGCGCAACGTGCTCGATGAGCGGCTCGAACAGCGG
>JBATTL010000572.1:0-3955 GCA_049670525.1 Thiohalocapsa sp.
GAGAAAATCCGGCGAGATAAAGGGACCGCTAACACACCGCCGCGATGATCGTCTTTGCCTTGCCGCGGGCACCGTAGGTGTTTTCAAACTGGTCCAGGAAACGGGGCAGGGCGCCGGGGCTGATCAAGATAGGCTGTCCGACCCGCACGTCTCGGACGCGCAGCACTCCGGGGACCACGTGCTTCCGCTCACCGCTGTCGGGATCTTCGACCCAGAGCAGTTCATCGGGCAGCAACTCGCCGAAACGTCTGTGGATCTCGCGAATTTGCAGATGGGTCGCTTGCCATATCGAATCTATCCGTGCGAGGCGTCGGCGATACTGCGGTCTCCAAGCTCAAGGACGAGGCTAAAACCCGAGGTATGAGCTTGAATGCCTACCTCGTCGAGCTGATTCAGAGGAACGCTGATGTTGCCGCCAGGGGTGGACGGCATCCGCTGCACCGCGACCTCGATGACCTCGCTGGAACCTGGACAGCGGAAGACGACAGGATTTCGACGAAAGTCAGGGCGCTTTCGAGGCGATCAACGAGGACCTCTGGCGGTGATTCGCGTTCTCCTTGAGACGAACGCCTACGCCGCTTTCAAGAAAGGCGATGAAGACACAATCGAGGTGATTCGTACGCAGACACCATTGGCGTCTGCGCGATCGTCCCCGGTGAGTTATTAGCGGGATTTGCTCTGGGGACTAAAAACAAATTGCCGAAACCCCGCGCCTAAACCGAATGCGGAGAGAGCAGGCCGCTCCGTGGTATTAGTTTTCGGGTGAGACTTTCTCAAGCGGTGGTAATTCAAGCTTCCACGTCAACTTGAGCTTCACAGGATCCTTGATCAGATTCCTGTTGGCGTCGTAGATGACCTTCCAGTACCCACTCTCGCCATAGATCCGCCGAGCGATGCTATACAGCGTATCACCTTCCTTCACCGTGTAGTATAGCGTGTCTGCGGGCTCCGATACTTTCTGAGATGGCAGGCTGGTTTCGGACGTTGCCTCATCAGAGGACATCTTCGGAGGCGTTGACGATAAATGCGTTGCTTTCGCTGCTGACCCCGCAGAAAGCTTGGGACTGACATCAGCTTCCGAGATGGATTCCTTTGAAGGGTTCGGCGTGGAAATGGAAGGGTCGAGTTCTGAAGTCGGAGGGTCCGGCAGTGCAATCAGAGATTCGGAAACTGACATTGAACGTTCGAGTTCTGGAATTCGAGATTGAGGTTGTGAACTTGGTTCCGATGTTGCCAATGTGTCTGACTCAACCGCGTTGGAAGGGACTCCAGTAGTAGCTTGACGAATAACGCTGCCCTCATCCTCACTAAGCTGCACACCGAGTAAACCGTACAGTATCGCTGCTACGAGAAGAACGGTGATAAGAGCGATACCCAAGACTGCTGCCACTTTCACGCTAGCTTGTACAATGTGCATCTTTGATTCTGCCTACCGCACGATTTTCGCTGCCGTTTCTGTAGCCGCAGGCCGGAACAGGGCGACGGCGTTATCGAGCAGGACTTTGCGTTGCACCTCCTCGGGCAGGAACGATGCCCAGCGGCGGTGGAAGTCGAGGAAGGCGCCGATGTGCTCCCACCCACTGTCGGCGCGATCCCAGGCGTCAAGCCTGTCGACTGGCCAGACCGCGTCGGAGCCGACGAGGAAGCGGTCTGGATAATCCAAGACCAGCGCCTCCCACTCGGGCAACAGCCGGCCCCCCTCACCGCTGATGGGAAATCGCAGGAAGCGCCAAGGGTCGCGGGCCGAGAGGTCCATCCAGACATTCGGACAGGCCTCGAGCACACGTCGAACCTCAGCTGGCTGCAGCGCAGCACCCGCGTGCGCGAGCACGATGCGGGTTCTCGGGTTGGCCTTGCAGATCGGCAACGTCGGCTCAGCGCGAGAAAATTCCGTGTGGATCAGCATCGGTACATCGTGCTCTGCGGTCTGCGCCAGCAGGGCCCGCAACACATCGCTGCGGTTCCAGCGCATCGCGAAGCCGCCGATCAGGTGCAACTCGCCGATACCGCGGTAGGGGCCATTCTCCAGCGCCTCGCGCGCCTCGGCCACCAGCGATTGGCGGCCCTGCCAGCCGAACCAGTCGCCGCCTTGGCGATAGGCGCCAAAGATGGGTACGACGATCTCTGGCGCCGCCGCGTACAGTTCGAGCGCTCGCGACGGCGGCGTGCCGGTGACCACGGCCGACTGCACGTTTTTGGCTCGCAATGCCGCGGCCGCATGCTGAGGCGAGGTGACTTCAGCCTGATTCCACTTGTAGTGCAAATGGGCGTCGGCGATCGGCATCGAATGCTCCTCGGGCAACAGGTCGAGGGGCGCCGGTCCATCGGCACGAGACTCCAACGGCAGCACGCCGACGAATACGGCTCCCGAGATGGACAGACTGAAACCGAGCGTGAATCGATGCATACAAATAGCCATACTCTCGCGCCTCGATCGTCATTTCGCCCATGCCCGCATGGCGGCGCGGCGGGCCTGACGACGGCGAGGATACCACCGATACCAGCGGATACCGCGTGCCGCGCACCCAGGGGCGCACGCCTTCTTTGCGGCAATGCGAGTCCGAAGTCGATGCAACGCCACCCTGGCGCGCACTCGCGCCACGCCACCAGCACGAATCATTCCTAGCCAATGCACGGCGGAGCTGGCCTAGTGAGCCGCAAAAAGCGTTCACGAACCCGGACTTCAACGCCAACGCCACCGATGACGCGTCAGTCAGTGGTCGACGCTCTGCCCAAACAGTTGTGCAGCATTTCGGTAGGCGATCGCGCCTGACACCTCCTGAGGCAGTTGATCGAGCCAGTTGCGGATTTGGCTGACGACCTCGGAAAAGGCGTGCCATCGTTGCGTCCAGTAGGTGTCGACGCCCACCATGAAGCGCTCCGAATAATCGAGCAGAAGCAACTCCCACTGAGGATCGAGCTGGCGGTTCGGGGCGACGCGCTGGTCGCGGACCGAAAGGTCTATGTACAGACCGGGATAACGCTGAAGGTAGTCACGAAGCAGAGGTGGATAGGGATAGGCCCCGGCGTGCGCCCATATCACGGTTGCCTCCGGCACCTGTTCGAACAGAGTGTCGATGACCGCCGGATCACAATGCAGCTGCAGCGGCAGACCTCGGGAGATCGCCAGTTCGACGATTCGCAAGAAGACTGGGCTGCGCCGGTCTTCGGCGAACAGGTGCAGCTCACCGACAGCCCGCCAGGGACCTTCGGCGAGCGTCTGCTCAACACGTTCGGGCAGGCCAACGTCATCCATCCAGGTCGCCTTGTCGGCCGGTGTGCGATAGACGCCGAGCATCGGCAGAATCAATCTGGGCGCTTGCGCGTGCAACTGCAGTACCTGTTTCGGCGGTCGACTGGTCACGGTCGCGGCGAGGATGCGATTGGCCTGCAGCTGCGCAATGATCGTCTCCGGCGCGTAGTGCGCCGCATCATCGGCGTTGTAATGCAGATGCGCATCGAACAACGGTTGGGCAGCCTGAACTGAGGCCGCCGAAAGCCAGCTCGCGACTATCAGGACCGGCCAGTGAGACCGTGTAGGGCTTGTGGCAACCATTTCCTCTGACACGCTATGACGATGATCGCGAGTATACCGATGGACGATTAGCGGCACGGCCGCCACTGCGCTTGGCAGCCGGGAAGCGTCGCTGTTCGGCCTGTATCTGGCGCGGCTGCTCGGGCCGGGGCGGCCGGAGGTGGTGGTGCGGCAGGGGTAGCAGCAATGGACCGGCATCCGCGAGCGGTTGCTGGCCTGTCGCATGGTGCCGGTGGCGGCAAAGCGGAATTGGCCTCGGTGCGTTCGCCCGTGCGGTGCGCCCGCTTTCCCGGTCCCGCGAACATCGCCCCTGCGTATTCAATTCGCCGCAGATAATGGAGTCTCGCTCCGGGCGGGAAAAGAAAAGCTAGGTTGCCGTTTCGATCAACTCGAGATCCTTGTTAAGCAGGTCGTTGACCA
>JBATTL010000573.1:0-3894 GCA_049670525.1 Thiohalocapsa sp.
AGTCGAACGCGGTCCAGGAGCAGTCGGTTCAGAATCATCCGGGACCGAACCCTGCCGAGGCCCGAGTGGAATGCCATCGTAGCTGCCGACGCGACAGGCGCCTAAAGTCACAGAGAAATTGCGGAACATCTCAGGATCCATCTGGCGACGATGGGCCGCATTGTGCGCAGAGTAATGCGATTAAGTGAGAACTGACGCTCGCCAGGAGGGCGGGTCGGTAGCGGGGACGAAGGACAGTGTTGAAACAAAGAATCTCCGTCCGTTGTGATCTAGCAATTCATTGTATCGAGGTCAAGTCATGAGCGAAGAAAGCCTGCGAGCTCTGCGCCAGAAAGAACGCCACGCCTACTGGTAGATCGTTGCCTTCTGTTTGTTGCCACTTATTCCCTACGCCTTGGGCGGCGCTTCCTAGTGTGCGATGACCCGACCCGCGGGGTCACACCCTTGGGATCAGGAAAGAGGACCGAGGCAGGATCATAGCCCCTGCCTCGTTTTGCTTTACGTGAGTGAAGGCGCGATCGCAGAGGCCGTTGCCCCAGGGTGGCTTGAGACACGCGTGATCCTGAGGGCCTTCGGCGATCGCGAGGCGGACGCCGCTTGTCAGCGCTTAGTCGCCGAGGGCAACGGCCAGGCCTCGCCGTGGCGACAGCTCAAACCGCAAGTCGTTCTTGGATCGGACTCCCTCGTTGAATCCATGCAACGGTTGATCCCAAAAAATCGCAAACTGCGCGACGTTCCTGAGGCAAAGGGTCCGCGAACGGCGCGTTAGCTCGCGTGTAAAGAGCAAGCGCAGTCGAGGAGCGATGAGGCGATTTCCGCCACCTACGTAAGCGGAGGCGGCACGACGCGGCCGATTGACGACCCCAGTCTCGAATCCGACCAGATCCACCCCAACGCTGCCGGCTGCGCCGTTGCACTCCACCCTGAAGCCACCCCAGCAACCGGACGTGCGGTGCCCGGCTCATGCCGTTTCCGCTTGTCAAACCCACCGGGCGACCATCAGGGCGAGGTGCTCCGCAGCGGAGTTCTATCCGCTCGGCGCTATTGCATGAGCAGCCGCTCTCGATTGAACAAATCCTGTTCGCGCTGGCGGACGCGCCGCTGGTAGCTCGCCTGGTTCTTGGTGCAGACCAACGTGTAGGGGCGCCCGCGGGTCTCGGTGGACAGATCCAGATCGCAGCAATTCTTACTGACACTGTGTTCCAAATGACGGCGCTTGGCCTCCGCTGCCTTGAATCGCCATTCGGGTTCGGTCGGCGACCCGAGAAACGCGTTCAGTTGCCTGCAATCGACGCAGGAGCAGCTGACCTCGGCCGGCCGGCGCCAATCCGCCGGGGGCGCGAGGGGTTCTGCGATGCGCCGCTCGAGATGCTCAAGTACCGCTTGCCGCAGGCGGGTCACGGACGCCGGTCCCGTGGCTCGCCCGCCGCTTGGCACGACCGCGCCGATGGCCATCACCGCGGGCAGCATCACGCGGTCCATCTGGTAGCCATCGGGCCATGCCAGAAAATGGACGATGGCGCGTTCAGCAAGTTGCGCATCGACCCGCTCCAAGGCCACCAGCGTATAGACCACGAGGTCCGGCGTCGGCTGACCGGCCGTGCCGGAATCCACGACCGACCTGACCGACTCCGTCGGCAGTGTCGACAGCAGCGCCAGCGCCGGGGCACGCAGGGCATTGCACACATCGTCCAGCCGTTCGGAGCACAGGGCCAGCAGAGCCGCACAGGCTGAAGGCCGTCGCGCACCGTTGTTGGCAACCAGGCTCGTCAGCAGATCGGCCGCCTGTTCCTGCGGAAGCTGGGACAGCGTCGCGGCGATCGCCGGGTTGTCTTCCGCACCATAGGCACCGGTGGCGCAGTCGACGGCGATGAACGCAGCGGCTCCTTCATAGTCGCCGAGGCCGCAGAAGGCATCGAGCAGCCCGGCGCCAAGTCCCGCCTTGCTCGCCTGCTGGCGCGACCAGGCGTCTTCCGGCCAAGCATCACGGACGCCGATCGCAAGTTCTCGAGCACGTTGCCAAGCGGCATCACCGCGATCATGGCCTCCAGCCTGCTGCCACTGCGTCACCAAGTTCCCAAGAAAGGGCACGCTGACGGCGACGCCGCCCTCGACCAGCACCGCGGCGCGATTGGTGCGCGGCCAGAGCACCAACGCCGCCCGTTGGTAGAACCGCTCGAACGAGACACCCTCGTTTCCGGTCGCCTCCTCGAAATCGGGTTCCGTATCCTCCAGGTCGGAAAAGGCGTCCTGCGGGCTAATCTCCGTCTCGGCGAAGGGCAACGCCCCCATGCTCGATGCCGTGCCGCCCGGCAGACGCCAGTGGCGCACTTCCTGACTGGTTTCCTCGATCTCGCCGATCTCGTAGTCGGCATCGTCGTCGCCCCAGTAGCCGCCGCCGGCATAGTCGGCCCAACCGCTGTCGGTGATGCTGACCAGGGCCAGACACAGGTCGCAGTCGGACTCGCGCGCGGCACCGAGCACAACGCCGGCAACCGCCGCATCAGCGCCCTTGAGCGCCGAGAAACCGAGTTCGGCCTCGGTGTAGCTATGTTCAAGCGGATAGATGAGCTTGCGCGGCATGTCGTCGGCGGCCTGCGCCACACCCCAGCGACGCAGCAGACCGGCAAGCGCCGACTGCTCGGCATCATGATCGGGCGCCACGGGCAACGGCCCACCGTTCGGGCGCAGCAGGTTGAAGACCAGTGCGAGTCGACATCCCGACTCGATCGGTTTCACCTCATGGCGGCAATCCGCGTAGAACGCAGCGAAGGCCACCTCGGAGGGTTCATCACGTTGCAGATCAAGCGATACCTCATGCCCCTTGTGCCTGATCACCAGCTCACCACCGCTGTATTGGGACGGCAGGATCAGCACCAGCGTTGCGAACATCCCCGGCGCCTTCTCGCTGTCACGATGGCTAACGAAGAAACTGCCGGTGTCGTAGACCAGCAGCTTGTACAGTTCGGCCTCGACATGGCCGCTGACGCCCAGCCCCGCCGCCACCAGCTCGACGACCTGCGACAGATCGTCCTCCCAACGCCGGCCCTCGATGCGTACCCGCGCCGCGTCGATCTGCCAGGTGCGGCGCACATCGGTATCCACCAGCGTCTCGCTGCCACGGCCGTACGGCGCCTGCTCCGCGGTCGCGATGAGCCGCTCGGCCTGCGCGGGCAGCAGCGGAAGCGCAATGCTGCCGACAGCCTCCACCGTCAAACGCGGCAGATGGATGTCGAATGTGCCGGTGGCGTAATAATCGCCGGGGCGTTCGACACGGGCGAGCAGTTCCGCCACCGCATCCTGTAGATTCGGTCTGTCTGTGCTTTGGTCGGAAACCATCGGGGACCCTCGGTCATGCATGTCATCGTCATCGGCAGCGGCGTCATCGGCACCACGACAGCCTACTACCTGACTCGCCAGGGTCACCGGGTCACCGTGCTCGACCGCCGGAGCGGCCCCGGTCTGGAGACGAGCTATGCCAATGCCGGGCAAGTATCGCCCGGCTATGCGGCACCCTGGGCGGCACCGGGCGTCCCGCTCAAGGCGGTCAAATGGCTGCTGTCGAAGCACTCGCCGCTGGTCATCAACCCGCGCATGGACTGGCCCATGCTCCGCTTCATGCTGAGCATGCTACGCAACTGCACAAACGCCCGCTACCTGATCAACAAGGGCCGCATGCTACGCATCGCGGAGTACAGCCGGCGCGCCTTCGCCGAGCTGCGAGACCAGACCGGGATCCAGTACGACCAGCGCGCGCTTGGCACGCTGCAACTGTTTCGCAGCGGCGAGCAGGTCCAGCACGTGCATCGGGACATGGAGATCCTGAACCGGATTGGCGTCCCCCACGCGCTGCTCGATGCCGACGGCTGCGTCGACGCCGAGCCGGCCCTGGCG
>JBATTL010000574.1:0-5666 GCA_049670525.1 Thiohalocapsa sp.
GCGCCTTGCGGCTGCTGACTTCCTTCGGCTTGCCGGCAGCATTGCGCCAACCCAACCAGCTGCACACCCGGCGCGACAGCACGCTGCGGCTCAGACCGTCGTCTGCCGCCACGGCGCAGCGAATCCGCTCAAGGACCTCGTTGGTGAATGTCTGACCGCAGAGCCGCATGAGGCGCTACGGTACCGGCAATCAGCGACTGTGCCCAGTGTGTCCAATAGACAGGGCTGGCGCCGGGGCACGAATCCGAGCGGTTTCGGTAACCGCTGAAGAAACGCTTCGCCGATCCCGCGCAATGCCACCAGGACTTCGGAAACCCCCAGGCGCTCACCGAATGCCGTGAGCGTCGGCGCACAGCCCCCCAACAGCTCCGGCAGCAAGCCCTTGAGCACCGCCAGGGCAGCATGCACCGCCGCGACGCGCCGCCCCACCCAGCGCAGCACCCCCGGCAGCTCAATGTCCAGCCGTAAACCGGCGCAGGCCGCCTCGCGACTCGGCGCCTGCTCGAACGCCAGCACCACCGCCTCCACCTCGCTGAGCTGACCGCTCAAGCGCGCGGCAAAACAGTCCGGCAACAGACTGAAGGTGCGATGCCCCTCGGGGCAGTCATAGCGGGTGATCAGGGTACCAGGCGGGGAGACACGCTCGTAGGTGCCGTGGCGAGCAAAGCCACAACCACCCTGCGGGTGCAGCGGGCAGCGCGGCAGACTTGCGCTCAACCAGGCTTGCTGCGCAACATACTCCTCGCCGGTGTGTTCACATGCGTAGCGAAGTTGCACCGGCCATCGGCCCGCACGGCGCCTACCGTGGCGGGCCTTCTCTTATCCGTACATCCCGCTAGTGTGCCGCAGCCGACGCCGCAACACCGGCCGGTGGCGCCTGTGAGAAATCTTCGACCAACCTCCGCCTACTTTGCACCACCAGACGGCCGAATCACCGGTGGGATTGTCCTGCCCGCAGCGGGCAGTGGTTTGCGGATCAGTCAGAGCAACAACAGCGGTGCCTCGGCGAGCGCGCTTCTGAACAAGTCGCGATAAGCAGCCCGTCCGGACAGCTCGTCTCGATCAAGGCTCAAATACTGCGGATGCGGGGCCGGCAGGGCGTTCGATTCGCCGAGCGCGTTCGCGCGATAGCTCGACCACGGGTAGTCCGCCGGGTCCGCGACCATACCGGCGCGCACTGGGTTGAGCTCGATAGAGCGTTGGCAGACCAGCAGGTAAGACTCGGCTTGCACGAGCGAGGACTTGTAGCGCCCATCCCAGAGCGTACCGGTGCGGCCGTAGGCACGGTTGATGTACTGGACGTAGCGCCGCCCGACGGAGATTAGCACCTGCGGCACCCGTATGGACTCCTGCGGGGTGAGCAACAGGTGCACATGATTCGTCATCAGGACATAGGCATGCAGCCGACAGCGCTCGCGCTCCAACGCTTCGCGCAGCCAGCCCAGGTAGGCGAGTCGGTCCTGATCGTCGAAGAAGCAGGCCGCAGGGTTGTGCCCCCGTTGAACGATATGCAAAGGGAGGCCGTCAATGTGTATGCGTGCACGCCGGGAATGAATGAAGCCTAGCAGAAATTGAGCCTGGCCTAAATGACGCTAACTTAAGGGACGATCGCTATATAAAACAGTAAGTTACGCGACAGCTTGCTACCGAAAGAGTCCTCCGCACGTCCCCGATAACCGTGAATCCCATGACGCAAGGCGTCGTTTCTCTGAGATCGGCCCTCAGTCGACCGCCGCTACGTCGTTGATTTGTTTATGCATCGGCTCAATTTAGTGCCATTCGAGCCAAATGGCCCCTTATTCCTTGGGCCCCTTTTTCCTTGCCTTATTTCTTATTCGTGCGGCCAAGCAGGGCATCCGCATCGGCTTCGAGGGCGGCTCGCGCATTGTCATGCGCCTGTCCGGCACCGGCGCCCAGCGCGCCACGCTGCGGGTCTACATCGAACAATACGAGCCGGACCCGGCCAAACACGATCAGCCAGTGCAAGAGGCCCTCGCACCGCTGATCCTGATCGCCCGCTAGCTGGCGCAGATCGAGGCGCGTACCGGGCGTGCGGAGCCGGATGTGTTGACCTGACACAGAAGGCGGGGCATGACCGCTGCCGTCGGTGGCAAACCGCGATCAGCGGTGATGTGTCGGGCGGTTGTCTTCGGCGGCGAACGAAAGCCCCCATTTCGCGTTCGCCGAGACCGCAGCGGCTTAGAGCTGATCCAGAATCCGCCTGCGAATCGACTGGTATTCCTCAGCGCTGATCAAGCCCTGCTTGCGCAGCCGCTCCAGTTCCTCTAGACGCTGGGCCGTCGCCCCGCTTCCCTGCACGGCCGGTCGCCCCGCCGCGACCGGCTGCGCGGACACCGTCCGGGGCGTGGTCACCATCGGCGCATCAGGGCGGCATTCCAGGTCGACGGTCAGGCTGCGCTTAAGTAGGTCATTATCGACCGCTATGATCTTCGGCGTGCACCCTGTCCGCTCCAGCGTCAGGGTGCCTTCCCGATGCCAGTCGAGACCCTTACGCTTGTGCGGAAACACGCGATCCGCGTAGATCTGCATGGGCGTGGTCCCGATCGCCTGGCCATTCGCCAACACGGTCGCGCCGGCCGGGTCAGAGCGAATCTTGACGGGGATGGACAAACAGCCCTGCAGCGTCAGCGCCAGCACGGTGACGCCCAGGACGGCGACCATTGATCGGATAGTAGTCATGTAAGCTTCTGTTCCCAAAACGGCTTCACGAAGGAGCAAAGAGCTGGCGTTGCATCTGCTCGGCCAGCGAGGCCGCTTGGGCCATCGGCAGCCGGGCCAGATTGTACGCTACCAAGTCGACTCACAGCGCCTTGCGGGATAGTACTTCCAGGCAGGACCTAAGGGTTAGAACCCGGCGCGAACCTTTGCGACCTTGCAAGACACCCCAGGTGTCAGGATAGATGACGCCTCCCTTTGGTGAGGATGTGTGTGAGGATGGGACATCACCGACCTGTGCAGCGGCGCACGGCGCATGGTCAGGTCTTGCGTTTTGCATCCCGCATCCTTCGGACAACGCGGCTGATCTGAGCGTAGTGGAGGCCGAAGTGGTCACCGATCTCCTTGAGCGTATAGCCGCCGCTCGCGTAGGCGGCGGCGATGGCCTCGTCGCGGATTGGGTACATCGCGACGTAGTGCTCCAGTGGCTTGGGCAGCGATCGCCGTTGGACACCGGAAACGTCCGACAGATCTCGATCCCGCGGCAGCCGCCGGCGCAGGCCCTCGACGAAGGGCTGCGACCCGAGGAAGACCTGATGCCGCAGTTGCTCCCAGGGGCCGGGTTGACCGATGTCTTCGGCGACGAAGCGACGATAGGCCGTGACCGCCGCCTGCACCGCGCTATCGAAGGCGGACAGCAACCAGTCCAGGCGCAGCCAATCCGGGCAGGACATCTCACCCGTGGTGGCACAGTAACTGATCCACGGCCAATCGTCCGGTGCTGCGACCATCCGCGCGCGGACCGGATTCAGTACGACGTAGCGCGTTAGCTCCTTCAGATAGGCATCCTTCTGAACGATTATTGCGTTATAGCGCCCTTGGAAGACATGCCCACAGCGCCTGTGCAGCGCATCGAAGCGCTGCGTTTAGACGCCGTTGAGTTGGCGCATGCCTTTGGACAGATTGCCGTCCGGCGTCCCGATCAACAGGTGGTAGTGATTGCTCATCAACCAGTAAGCGTGCCCCACAAGTCGAACTGCTCGCAGACCTCCGCCAGCAGTACGAGAAACACCCGCCGATCCGCGTCACCCCGATAGATGTCCTCACGCCTATCGCCGCGCGAAGTAACGTGATAGAGAGCGCCGGGCAACTCGATGCGAAGTGGACCTGCCATGCCCGCAGTCTAGCCGTCAATACGCAAGTTACAAGACCTGACCCCGATCTTGTTCACTTTGCCATGGAGCCTGTTCCGGCAATTGGTCCGCGAACATCCGAATAGCTATCTCGGGAACCAACGGTGAGAGCGAACCAGAGCCGTACTTCCTAATAAGGCGAAACAGGAACTCTTTTTCGATTGACCAAGCGAAAGCGAGATTTCCCTTTAGTTGCGCAACCTCTAATTGGTCGAGCTTTCCATTAAGCGCCGAATGCACTGCGGCCGAAAGCCTTCTTTTTCGTTCCCTACCAAGGGATACACTCCCCTTCGTAGTCAATACCAGCCCAGTAATCGTGCGCCGATACTTGGGCGAGACAAACACCGTCTTCTTCGAGTTTATAGCTAGGCGTGGATATGCAATCGAACCGCAAATTCCATTCACTAAGGCAACGGTCGACATCAAAGTATCTCGTTTAGAGGCCGTAAAGCTCAGATCGTCTGCATATCGCGTATATGTAATCTTGCGCTCTGAACAAGCAGACTGAAGCAATGAATCAAACTCGAACATTATGGTATTCGCCAAAGGCGGCGACGAAGGGGCACCAATCGTTAGCCGAAGTCCGTCATCGGTCTTTCGAAACAATAGCCGGGAGAGTAGATCTACTTCGTCCGATTCAACTTCGAGCTTCCAGTGCGCTGCCAGGTGTCTTCGAAAATCCAACGCAGTAATCGATGGAAAAAAATTCTTGAAATCCATTTTCAATAGATACTTCCCTTCTTTATGAGCGCTCGCATTGCTCAGAATGCTCATCCTTCTTATGTACGCCGTCGCGGCTTCATGCCGCGGAAGCTTGTAAATTATATTTCTTGCTGCCCATCTTTGGCATCTCTTGACTTCTGGGGTCGGCTGCTCAATTAGCCTCTTTCCACCATGCCTTTTTTCAATATAATATGTCTTGTATCGGTAAGACGCCGTCTTTAAAATTCTCCTGACCTCAATTTCGGAAAAGCCAGTTTCGACTGAGAGGCTTCTTACCAGTTTCATGTTTCACTCCGAAACTTGGCAATCGCGCGGGATCTTTTCGCATCGGAACTGCGATAGAAGTCTAACACTGACTGTTTCAGCGTGATTCTGTCTCGCAATCTTGTTTCGCTGACGAGAGAGTATTTGACTAAAGAAGCAGTTCCTGTTTCGATGAAGTATGTGACACCCGAGTACTTTTTCTTGACGAGCAGCCCTAACTTTTCGCAAATAAAGAGGAATTGATTCAACAACTCGGGCGGCACATGAAGACCGAGATCGCCCACGAAACTTGCAACTTCTTTTTCCTTTAATGCTGTAAACAAGCTGACGAGATCTGCGATGATTAGCATAACGTGGCCGTAGTCTTCGGAGTTAAATTTCGTGCTCTTATTCGCTTCGCGTGAAATTCTTCTTATATCGTCAACAATATCGTCAGTATAATCTCGGAGAGAATTTTCGTTCAGAGCTGTAGTGCATTGTCCGTCTCGGATTCGCTGAGACTCTGTCCAGGGATAGACAGAAACACGCTCCGAGTCTAGTGTGGACTCAATGTACTGAAGAGGTCCAAGCTTGATGTATGATTCCTGGTAGTAGTGATCTTCCCTGACAAATACAATCAGCTTCTGCGCGATTTCCGGTATCAAAGAAAAAGCCCCGAGCTCTGCAATAGAGCCGGGGCTTTCAACAAAGAGAACGACAGCACTAGCTAGGTGGGCCAGATGGCGTTCGAAAGTTATTAGATCGCTGAACGTCGCATAGTGCAGCCAATCTCGGATTTCTTCGGCCTGCACAATCGATTCAGCGAAGTCA
>JBATTL010000575.1:0-1753 GCA_049670525.1 Thiohalocapsa sp.
CACTGCCGTAGTCAAGGCCGTGTACCGACCGGGACGGGTTGATAGAACAGAGCGTCGAGTTGGCGGATCGAGACGAATCCAGCCTCCGTCAGCAGCTCACACAATCGCTCGGTCGAGACCGCGAAGTGTTGTTTCCAAGAGTATTTCGTCACGAACCTCCAAGATTCGCAAACCTCGCTATCGGTCATTTATCCCACACTAAGGCACCGCCCGGATGGTGGCGGCAAGGTCCGCCCGACCCACAACCGACATTGGCTCTGCCAGAAACGACGGCGGCAAAGCAGCCCACACCGGACGCTGCGAGCATCGTCGCATTCACCGTGGAGGCTGCGTCTGGGCCGATCGATCTCTGCGGTCACCCTACCTAGGAGGATGCTGCGGGTTGATGCCGCACTGGGACCTCCTCGGTAAGCCCGAGCCCGACATCTAGGTCGACTAGCGCATGGCCTGGTGGGCCACAGTCTCATGCGCGAGAGGGGGAAAGTGCTCCTCGTTTCCCGCTGCGCTCTGAATCTCGTCCCAGCGCTCGGCAAAGCTCGTTACTGCATCGGCCGCGACGTCTGTCAGCCGAGAACCATAGTTCCTAAGGTGACGCGTTGACCGCTCCTCCGCTCGCCTCCGCTGAGTTCGCGTTCCTGGACGCCCAAGGCAAGGCGTGCAGCGGCGCTTGATATACTCTTGCGTGTATGTGCGCCATTTCTTACCGCATCTGTCAAGAAATTTTACAACTTCCTGTTTTGACATAAGCGACTGCTTTGCAGAAAAATTCTGGTTTCTGCGCAACGGGTGGAGTAGGGTTTTTCGCGATAGGCGCCGCAAACCTTTACAGTTTAACCAAAGCACCCGTGCGGCAGATTGGCTAGGGCGTTGTGTTAAGAGAAAAAATAATATTTGGCGTCAGACTTGCTTGATCATTTCTTGATCGCCAGCGTCCTCTCTTCTGTTCACACGGCGTGAGTAACGAGCGGGGTCTTTTTGGGTAGCAGGACCCGTCGCGGCGACAACAACGCTGGATATTCGCGTTTTGACACTTGGTGGAGGCGCAACCGTGCGAAGTCGACAAGCGATCCTCGCGCTGTCCCTGACCGCCATTGCGGGGCTGTTAGCACTGATGGTTTGGGGCTCCGACCACAAAGAGGCTCGACGGACCAGCCATCCCCTCCCGAGTAAGCTTAGAGCTAACCTCCCTGCGGCTGTCGCGATCGGCTACCCCTGCACTAATCAGCCCGGTGCCAACGTACATGGCGCAGTGCCACCCCCGACGATGAGGCGGTTGTCTCACGGGAACCTCGGAGATGAGCGCTGCGCGCGCACCCCTCCTGCCACTGCGCCTGAAGTGGCAAGGGGGCAGGCACGGGATGAAGACGACAGGTTCGAATTGCAGCAGACGCTGGACTGGCTGCAGGAAGATTTGCGAGACACCGAGAATCCCTTGGTACGCGAGCAGACGATCCGGGAGCTTGCCGACATTGGTGTCAACGAGGCCTACGCGTTGATATCGCAGTCGCTTGCGGATCCAGATGGCCGCGTACGAACAGCGGCGATTGAGAAGCTTGGCGCCGCGGGAAGCGACCAGCTTCACTTCCTGGGACAGGTAATCTTGACGGAGCCAAACCCGGAGCTGCGACGTCAGGCACTGGAAGCCATCGCCAAGCAAAAAAGCCCCGCCGCCCTAGCGCTGCTGCGCTTGGCCCTCCAAGACTCCGATGAAGAAATCGTCTTACTGGCGGAGACCTCGCTTGCGACTCTGGAC
>JBATTL010000576.1:0-2998 GCA_049670525.1 Thiohalocapsa sp.
AAAAAGACGTGATCGAGCGCCGTCTTCACACGTTCGTCTTTCATCCTAAGTCTCCGCTGTGGTTGCTTGGACCTCGTGTTGAGCGCTGGGCTTAGAGCGTTGGGCGTTGCGCCTGGACCCTGATGCCTCAAGACGGCCGGACCTTGATCGTGCAGATGCCGACCGCTAACACCCTGTCAGATGCCCATCTTTGTGAGCCAGTCACACAAGTCGTCGAGTCCCTCCGTGACGTAATTGGCGCCGGCCTCCCGAGCCAGCTCGCGCACTTGAACGGACTTGTCCATCGTCAATATCACCATGGGAACTTCAGAGCCCCGTTCACGGATCTCGCGCGCGCGATCCATGCCTGCCCGCTTGTTCATCACGTCGCCTTCCACGCGACCGAGGTCCGAGATCACCACATGGACGCGCACCCGCTCGAGCAGGTTGAGCGCATGGGCGGTCGAGTAGGTCCTAAGCACCGCGGCACCGCGGGAAGCCAGCCATTCGTGCAACCTGAGATCCGCTTGTGGATCGTCGTTAACCACGAGCACCAGACGACGGATTTCGGGATACGCCTGACGCATGACCGTTCTCATCAGGCCAGGGGCAGAACGCTGTTGGTTGTCGATGAGATCCAGCAGTGCCTTCTTATCCGCAGCGCGGATCAGCTCGGCAATCTTCCCCAGCGGCCAGCGGTCGCGCGCCAGTTTGCGCGGCAACGGCATCGATCCCATCGTTGCCAGGAGATCCCGTGCCGCGCATCTCGATTCGGCACAGGAGGCGATTTCGGAATCAGGCGGGCTGGGCTCAGCGATGCCCTGCTGGGCGTGGGTGTGACTTCCGCTCAGGACGTGTGTTGTCCCCACGACCAGCAAATTCAGGTGTCATCAAACGCGATAGAAGCTGCGAGCCACCGCTGAAAACAGCGATCGGTCAACACGTCCTCAGGCCCGCAGGGGAGCATCTGGAAACACGCGCTCCAGCCTGATCTTTCGGAGCGGCAATCCAGCATGGCAGCGGCAATACTGACCCGACGCTGATGGCTCGCGCATCACGCCGTCGGCGTGTCTCCTGTTGAGGTTGCACCCCGGGCTTCGGCCCGGGTTCTTTTTCGCTCCAGCACCGCACGCTGTAGCGCGCCTGTGCATGCGCTGGCGACAACCCGTTTCCCGGTCTGCTGCATTCCAGCGCAGCGACCATCGAGACCGAAGACGCCATGAGTCTCGCCCCAACGCGGATTTCGCCATGGGGCCTGAAATCGCGTCCCAAGCGCCGCCGACGGCGGCATTCCAACTCCATCCAACCGGGGAGATCGGCCCCGACGGGCCGGTGTATCTCCCCCCGAGGAGGCAACGATGTTCCCGATGCCGTTTCGCATCCCCCGTCGCCTGAAGGTGCTGTTCTGGCGCCTCACTGACCGGCTGCGCAAGCCGACCATCGCGCCGCTGCCACGGCATGCCGACGACGCCTTCGACTCGCCGGCCTATCTGCGCCGACGTCAACCGCGGTGATCGGCGACTTGCCAACCGTTCCGTTAACCCATCGACCAACCCGCCCATCGCGGTATTGGTTGTCAGGAGAAACAGCATGCTGAACAAGACCCAACTGATCGGTCATCTCGGGCGCGATCCCGAGCTGCGCCAGACGCAGGACGGCCTGGCTGTCGCCAATCTGGCGCTGGCCACATCCGAGCGCTGGAAGGACAAGGCTGGCAACCCACAGGAGCGCACCGAATGGCACCGCGTGGTGCTGTTCGGCCGCACCGCGGAGGTCGCCGGCGAGTACCTGCGCAAAGGCGCACTGGTCTATCTCGAAGGCCGCCTGCAGACCCGCAAGTGGCAGGACGACAGCGGCCAGGATCGCTCCACCACCGAACTCGTCGCCGAGCGCATGAAGATGCTCGGCAGCAAGGCCGGCAACGGCCAAGCCGGCCAGAAACAACCGGCTGGTGACGAACCGGCTGGCGACCCACCGGCTGGCTTCGATGATGACATCCCGTTCTGACCCAATGCCGGTGCGCGCCTGGGCAAGCCTCGAGGCACGCACGATGGCGCGAAGGCTCGAAGCCCGTGCACAGCGGCTGCGCAACAGCGGCTCGCGCCCTGATTGCAGGCGCGCAGGCCACCTGGAACGCATCGCGTACCGTCTGGATCAGGTTGCGCGCTGAGCTCACTAATCCATTCACCCCTGAGGTGCCGATCACTCCGCGGGTGATCGCTGCCCCGAAATCAACACGGGAGGGCACCATGGCCCGAAAGACCCAACCGCTGCAGCCGGCCGACCGACCGCGCATCCCGATGCCGGCGGTCGATGCCGCGCTGAATCTCTCGCCCAGCAGCTGGAAGGTGCTGACCGATTCGATCTTCCCGTCGGCAAAGACCGCCGAGGGCATCCTGCTGGCGGTGCACTATTGCCTGGCACGCAACCTGGACGTGATGAAGCGCCCGGTGCACGTGGTGCCGATGTACTCCAAGGCACTCGGTCAGGAGATCGAAACCGTCTGGCCCGGCATCGCCGAGCTGCAGACCACCGCCGCGCGCACCAGCCAATGGGCAGGCATGGACCCACCACGCTTCGGCCCGCTGTGCGAGCGCAGCTTCTCCGGCCGGGTCAAACGCGACGGCAGCTGGCAGGACCTGGAACTCTTCGTCGGCTTTCCCGAGTGGTGTGAAGTGACGGTGTATCGCCTGGTCAATAGCCAGCGTTGCCCGTTCACCGAGCCGGTGTTCTGGCAGGAGGCGTATGCCCGATTGGGCGGAGCCTACTCCGAGGTGCCGACCGACATGTGGGTCAAGCGCCCGCGCGGGCAGTTGATGAAGTGTGCCAAGGCCGCTTCGCTGCGCGCGGCTTTCCCGGAGGAGGCGACCTACACCGCCGAGGAGATGGAGGGCAAGGTCATCGAGGCCGACACCTCCATCCCGGTGCAGCGCGGACCGGCGATGACGGCAACCTCTCAGGTGTCCCGCGCAGAGACCGCGTCACGCAACGACGCGGATGGGGATGCGGACACTGGCGC
>JBATTL010000577.1:0-2104 GCA_049670525.1 Thiohalocapsa sp.
CATCCGCTAACTCGTTAATCTCCTGCGTGATATGACACTCGTGTTGGTAGACCTTGTCGAAAAGCGCACCGAGTGAGTCGAACTCCGTCGGAGGGGCTTCTATCTGGCCCAGTTTCGCCAGCCCACCTGTCTCGTTGACATAGGTGAAAAGGCGCTGCATGTGCATCATTTCTTCTTTTGCATGCTCGGCCAGGAATTGGCTGCACCCGTCGTAGCCCTTGTACCCACACCAGGCGGCCATCTGCAGATATAGATTGGAAGAATAAAACTCCAGGTTTATCTGTACGTTCAGCTTGTCGAGCATCTGTTGCTGTAGCAATGCGGCACTCCTCCGGATCGAAAAAGAATCTGCAGTTGAGGGAACAGGCGGCAGTCCGGTTGCCGACGCGAATCGATATCACAGCCATCGTTGAGAGTCCTGTTCGGACGCGGTCGAAACCGCTACGGACAGGTAAGCTCATGGCGTGGCACCGTGTCAGCCTGCCCGAATAACCGATAGCCTCGAACGAATCAACGCACAGGATACAGAAAAAACCCGTAAATGCGAATCGTTTGCATTGATCATGTTGCGATGCTTGACAACGAGGCTCGCGAGCCAATGTAGCAATCAAGACCCTATGGAATCCATGGTAACCGTCAGTTCGACTGCTGGTTGCCGACGATGTCTCGCTAAACGCGTTGCGCGCCAAGTGTTCGACGGCGCGGTCGATGAATCGACCGGTGGGCTGGAGATCTCAGTACGGGAGCATCGCAGGTCGTTTATGGTGGTTCAACCGGCGCGCGGTCGGAACCAACGCTGGAGACTCATCGGGCGAGACCCATCCAAGCGGCTCCCCAGGGCACACCCCGGGTATTTCGGATCCAGCCCATCACCGCACGCCCAAGCGCACTCGATCAACGGGACTTGCTTCATCGCGGCTGTCTGAGATGAAGAAACTTTCAACCACTGCCTCAGTGCTTCCCCGGTGCCATCGGTACACCACGGCGCTCATCGTTGATATAGGCCTCAAGCGCGATCATGCGCGGATCGGCGGCGTTCATCGCCTCCCCCTCCAGTGGGTTGCGAATGCACCAGTTGATCATCTCCCATAGGGGCACCACGCGCCCGAGCTGCTTCTGGAACTTCGGATAGGTCTCGGGGTGGGTGTTGGCCGCATTGGGATGACACTGACCGCAGACCACCCGATTGCTGCCGAGGCCCTCGGTGCCCCACAGACGGCGACCCTCGTCGACCACGTCCGTGAATTGCTGCTGCCAGCGTTGCAGCTCCTGGTCGGTGAACTCGTCGGCGCCGGCTGGGTTCGAGATGACCAGCAGCGTGGCGAGCGTGACGGCCGCACTGAAGTTGGGGTGAGTTGTGATTGCCATCTTCGTTTCCTCAGTAATGCATCTGCGCCGGAACCTGGTCGGCGGCATCCTGGAACCGACTGTCCTCCGGTTGCCCGCTCTGCGCGTTGAACGCGACGACACGATTGCTGTTGTCATAGAGCGTGTAATGGAGATCGACATTGCCGCTGTGCAGATCGATGAACTGCCAGCCGGTCGCATCGCGCTCGAAGAACGGATCGGCGCGATTCATCGGCACCGTCAGTTTCGGCATGTGGCTCGGCGCCTGGGCATAGCTGCGCGGATAGGGCCAAGGCCAGGCCGTGGCCATCGCGGAGTTGAAGCTGATGTTGCCGATCTGGTTGTACTGGATCTGGTGCACGTGGCCGTACAGCACAGTGACCTTGTCGTAGAGGCCGAGCAGGGCCTGCACCTGCTCGGCATCCTCGGCCCAAAAGTTCCAGCCGCGGAAGATCTTCTGCAGCGGTGAGTGCGACAGCACGACGATGGGGGTCGTCGTCGGCACCTGTGCCAGATCCTCGGCGAGCCAGTTCAACTGCTCCCTGCCGACCATGAATGGCGAGCCGTTCGGGTCGTCGAGCCCGGCCATGGTCGCCATCCGCTCTTCGGGTGTATCCCATTTGTTGATCCGAGTGCGGCCTTATTATGATGTGATCAACCGTAGCATTCAGCGCCGAATTGGTCGATTTTCTCCCAGAACTGCGCCCATCGTCCGGCCGTTTGGGTCAGGGCGCGTAGGCTTAGTACGATCTTGGCC
>JBATTL010000578.1:0-1948 GCA_049670525.1 Thiohalocapsa sp.
GGGATGTGCTGTGCGGGCTGATCGGGGTCTGTCGCGACGGCGGCATCGTCGCCGCCCGCAACGCGCTGCGGACCCATGGCAAGCTCGACAGCGCGGCGCTGCGCGGTCTGCTCAAGGTCTGGGCCAACGAGTGCGACGATGAGGCGTTGCGGCGCGAGGCGTTGTTGATCGACTACGAGCTTTAGCGGAGATCATGGGCAGAGGCCGTGCCGCATCCAGCGATGCTAGCCAATTTGACTGGAGGAAAACAATGCAAATCGCCATCGATCTTCCCAACGATTTCGTCGGGATGCAGACCGAGCAAACCATTGCTAAGGAGATGCGCTCAGCCTACGCCCTAGCGCTCTTCAAAGCGGGGCGCGTCTCTCTGGCCAAGGCGGCCGAATTGGCGGGCTTGGATATCTATGGCTTCATGAGCCTGTGCAAGGACGAGCGGATCGAGGTCATCGACACCTCCCGGGATGAACTCCTGCACGAGATGCAGTTGGTCTCCAGGCCCAGTGCATGATTCTTGTCGCTGACTGCTCGGCGTTGGTGGCGTTGGCAACCTGCGATGCCCTGTCGTTCCTTGATCAGCTGTTCGGCACGGTGGTCGTGCCAGCAGCGGTCTATCGCGAGGCGGTGGTCGGCAACAAGCCCGAAGCCGAACAGTTGCGGGTCTATCTGCAGGGACGTGTGCGTACGCTCGATCCTGATCACCCCGTTCTACTCGATGGTTTCTCGGACCCAGGCGAAACCGAGGCGATGCTGTTGTATCGCCAGTTGCAGGCCAGCTATCTGTTGATCGACGATCGACGCGGACGACGCATGGCGCGAATCAACAACATTGAGGTCATCGGATCACTGGGTGTGCTGCTGAATGCCAAACAGGCCGGACTCATCAAGGCCGTCAAGCCCTATGTGCAGCGGCTCTCAGCGTCCGATCTGTATCTCTCCGATGCGCTCATCTCGACGGTGCTCGAGCTTGCTGGGGAACATCTGGACTAGCGTTCGATGCCAGACGGACCCGTTCCATGCCTACATCCGCACCCTGACGTTGCCGGACGCGGTCAAGGAGCGCCTGGTCACCATTGCCGACAACGCGGGTCCGCTGCTGGAGATCGACGGCACGCCGATGGATCAAGGCCGCAGGCGCAAGGCGCGGGCGGTGGCGGAGACAACCTACGGGGCATTGACGCCGACCTTCAACGAGCGTCTGCGCGCAGCGATGATCCGTCTGGCGCCTTTACTGCCGGGCGGTGAACGGGTCGCGCTGGAGACCACGCCGATCGAGCCCTGGCCGCATCAGCGCTTCGTCGCCCAGCGGCTGCTGGCGACCTATCCGCGCAATCATCTGCTCTGCGACGAGGTCGGCCTGGGCAAGACAATTGAGGCGGGGCTGGCGTTTCGGGCGCTCTGGCTCAGCGGTCGCGCGCGCAGCATTCGCGTCTTCGCCCCGGCCTCGCTGACCCAACAATGGCTGAACGAGATGGCGGAGAAGTTTCTGCTGCCGTTCGTGCGCCTCACCAGCCGCGGCGGCGACTGGGAGCGCGTCGATCTGGGCCGGCGCGAACTCAGCAGCGGCAAAGGCAAGCTGTTCGACGCCCCGCTGGAGATCATCTCGACCGGGCTGATCATCAACCGCCGCGGGGGCCGGCTGCTGGCGCAGTTCCCGCGCACCGACCTGGTGCTGGTGGACGAAGCGCACAAGGCGCGTCGGCAATCGCCGGACAACAACGCCCAGATGCCACGATTCAACAAGCTGTATCAGGAACTGCGCGATGCGCTGTACGGCCAGTCCGGGACGCTGTTGCTGGCGACCGCGACGCCGATGCAGCTGAACCGCGTGGAGGCCTTCGACCTGCTGAAGCTGATGCCCTCGGCCGGCGCGGTGCAGTTCAGCGAGGATCTGTGCGAGCTGTTTTATCGGGTGCGCGAGCGGTTATTGCAGGGCGATGCGCTGCGGGAG
>JBATTL010000579.1:0-1946 GCA_049670525.1 Thiohalocapsa sp.
GGCACGGAGAGTCGGCGCGGACCTGATCCACTCCCACGCCACGCGAGGCGCGCGCTATGCCCGCTTCGCCCGCGCGCTGACGGGCACCGCTATGGTCTCGACGGCCCATTCAACCAACGCCGGCAAACACTTCGGGCGTGCGGACAGGATCATCGCCGTCTCCCATGCCGTTGCCCATTCCCTCGAATCCCGCGGTTACGACCGAGGCCGCATCGTCGTCGTGCACAACGGCGTTCCCGACGTCCGCTGGGTCTCAGCGGCATGCACCCTGCGTCAGGAGCTGGGGGTCCCGCCGGACAGACCCCTGATCGGGCTTGTCGGGCGCTTCATCCGCGACAAGGGACAGGATATCGCTATCGACGCCCTTTCGCGCTTGTCTGTTCCGGCCCATTTGGCCTTGATCGGCGACCACGCAACGCCCTGGGGTCGGGACATGCGCCTGCAAAGCGGCTCAGCTGCTGCCGGTGACCGCATTCACTTCGTTGGTTTTCGCGATGACGTAAGAGAACAGTTGGGCGATTGCGATCTGGTCGTCGCCCCCTCGCGGCGCGAGGCGCTGTCCCTGGCCTTGATCGAGGCGGCGGCCGCTGGCGTCCCGGTTGTCGCCAGCAGCATCGGCGGTATCCCGGAAGTCGTCACCGATGGCGAGACCGGAATCCTTGTCGCACCGGAGGATCCCGCGCGCCTCGCCCGTGCCATCGACTCTCTGATCACCGATCAGGCCATACGCGTGCGCTTTGGGCATGCCGCGCGCCGGCGCTACGAGAACCACTTCTCTCTCCAGCCTATGCTCGACGCCACCGAGGCGGTCTATCGCGGTCTGGCCCCGGTGGCCCGATCGCCAAACACTTCCCAAAAATCGGACTGGGCGATTGAACCATCAGTTGAGATCGAGCGCAGGATCGTTTCAGGCGGACAGAACGCGTGACCGAGATTGCAGGGCGGGTTAACGGTTCTCGATGGTGGTCTGCCGACCGTCACGCCGTTGCGGCAGCCCCCTTGGCGAGCGCGCCGCGCGCCGCATCGAAGGTCTTACCGGTGGTCATCACCGCCCAGGCGATCGCAGGGAAGTTAGCGACAACACCTAGGGCCGTTCTCGGTGCCATACGATGGCGCGCTCACCGCGCCTCGCCGGACCATCGTCAAGAATCCGCCCCGATTTCGAGTTTTCTGTTGACTAACTGCGCCTGGTGTCACGAACGTTGGTTTAAGGCCTACTCGGCGGCAACGGCCAGTGAAATTCTCACCTTGTTCCTCGCGACCAACGTACTTCGCAAGACGGCTTGTGGCCGGGAACGCCCGTTCGCCGATAGGGGTGTGGAAAGAATTCCGACAGTTCAGGTGCCAGACCGCTGAATGGCCGATCCTGGCCGATTCTGTTGAAAAACTCGGTGTGAGAAGCATCGAGTCGCGGTTGGGGGCTGTTCGCGGTTCTGTTGCGTTAATTTCCGATAGGCAGGATCGAGAGCCGCCTTCGGGCGGAGTCAGGCTGCCAAAGAATAGAGCTGCTCCGCGGCGGAAAACTCCTGTCCGTTGTCTGGGATCATCTGGCCTTTGTTAAGCATGTGCATGAGTTCGATTCCCGCCAGCGTGCGGCGGGCGCAGCGGAAGGATTTGAAGCCGAGCATGGGGCGAACGATCCGTTTCACTGCACGATGATCCTGTTCCACCAAGTTGTTGAGATATTTGCTCTGGCGGATCTCGATGGTCACGCCGCTCTCTTCTTGAAGCGCCTTTAGGGCCGCAGTGTTGACCCCGCTCTTGTCAATCGTGACCCTCTCCGGGAGACCGTGCTGGCGGAGTGCTTTTCGGAAAAAGCGCAGCGCGGCTTTCTTGTCGCGGTGCGTCGTGAGTAGGAAGTCGACGCTCTGCCCTGCCTTATCAACGGCGCGGTAGAGGTACTTCCATTGACCGTTGATCTTGATGTACGTTTCGTCCATCCGCCA
>JBATTL010000580.1:0-2153 GCA_049670525.1 Thiohalocapsa sp.
GACGGTGCGGTTGCACCACTCGGCAAACGCCGCAACCGACCGGGTCGTGCAGAAACTCTGCGACGAACTAAACGCCACAGAAACGGTTTTCCCGCGCACGCATCTGCGCCTCGTATTGAAACTGGGGCCGCGGTAAATTCCCCGAAGTCAGGTCGTCTGATGGTAGAGCAACGGCGCTCCCCGCACGCGTCGCATGCCAGTGCGAAGCCGCCCAGGGCGGCGGTGCGGCACTGGGCGATGTGATGGCAGACCTGCCATTGGTGGGGGCTGAGTGGCTGCGCCGCGGCCCTGTCGTTCAGACAGGCCTGTACGAGCGCCTGTAGTGAGGCTTCAGGCATGCTGTGGCGCTCCACCGACACCGCGCGTACTTGCCAACTGCGCGATCAGATCCAGTTCGCCTTCACCGTCGCCAGCGCTCGGCAGCCAATGCACGTAGCGCAGCGTGGTGTGGATGCTGGTGTGGTCCATCAGGCGCTGCAGGCGTTCCACCTTCAGACCGGCGGCCAGTTGGTGGGTGGCATAGGCATGGCGAAGCGCATGGATACCGCCGACCTTGGTCACCCCAGCTTGCGCCTTGGCGCAGCTGTAGGCCTTTTGCAGACTGGTGGTCGATAGAGGAGCACCGGTGCGTCCGCAGAACAGCCAGTCGGCGGGTCGATACAGCCGCCAATAGGCGCGCAGTTGTGCGAGCAAGGTCGGCGACAACGGCACCAGCCGGTCCTTGGCGCCTTTGCCCTGGCGCACCCGCAACAGATTGCGCTCACCGTCGAGGTCCGCGACCCGCACGGCGAGCACCTCGCTTAGCCGCAAGCCGCAGCCGTAGGCGAGCATCAGCATGCGGCGGTAGCGTGCGTGGGGGCAGGCGTCCACAATGGCCGCGACCTCGGCGCGCGTGAGTAACTCCGGGATGCGTTGTGCCCGCTTGGGCAACACCACCTCCAGATCCAGTGTGCTCCAGTCGAGTACCTGCAGATAGAGAAAGCGGATGCCGTTGTAGGACAGGCGCACGCTGGCCGGCGCCAGGTGGCGCTCGGTGACCAGGTACTCGAAGTATCCGCGCAGATCCTCGCGGTTCAGGCTGTCCGGCGAGCGGTGGGTGTACTTCGCCAAGCCGCGCACCGCAGCCAGGTAGCTGGCGTGGGTGCGCGGCGAGTAACCATGCATCTGCATGGCGGTGATCATGCGTTGGCGTAGCGGCGTCATCATCCGGTCCTCGGCAGGCGACCCCGATCGGGTCGTACCGAGTGTGTGCGCTACTGGAGCGCAGAGGACGGGACAATCGAGGCTGCAGGCGCCGAGGCGGCTGCGCCTCGTGCTCAATCGAAGGGGCGCGATGCGGCGGCGATGGAAGCCCCGCGGAGCGGATTAGTTCAACGGCGGTTTAGGTGTCAAGAAGGTCTGGTATCGACCCAAAGGAGACCTAAGCTGCGCGAACACGGGTGGCGGCAATGAGACCATTAGCCGACACTGCGAAGGTCGCAGACTGCATTGCCGAGGCCGCTGCCACCGATCGCGCCTGCGTGCGGACCGCCCGATTGGGACGATGCTCTCGAGCCGGACTGGCATCACCTCCAACAGCCGGAGCGGGACTTCGCATTCGATCAACGCGTCTCTTGGTTGCCGCCATCTCTCTCCCGCAGGAAATGGTGCGGCCCACCTCGTCTCCCGGCGGCGCACTGCTCTGAAGATGCGAGTCCCAGCACCACGGAACGCGCGCGCCCGCGCCGCGCCCAACGCTCGTCAGCCCCGTTGTTCGGTGTTGACGACGCATCCCCCCCCGCTATCGTCCTCTCCCGAGCCCACCTGGACGCTCAGGGTGGCCTGGATTTCCTAATCCGTTAGATTTCCTATCCGTCGCTGCTGCCGGGGATCGAGCCGGTCGGCAATACCTTCGTCTCGCTGACCGGCTACCAGGATCAGGGATACGCGACGATTCCGAGTCTACTGACCTTTGTCAGAGGCCTGTTGATCAGGATCAGGGCAGAAAGAGCGCGTCCTTTCGACGCGCTGGCCGCGGGAGTCATGCCAACGTCGAGGCGGCACGGCTTGCCACGAAGACCGCCAGCGCCTGCAGCAGCACCGCATACACACGCTCCACGAAGACCGCATTGCGCTGAAGTCTGGCCAGCAGGCCGGTGCGCACCATCATTAGG
>JBATTL010000581.1:0-1771 GCA_049670525.1 Thiohalocapsa sp.
ACCGGGCCATGATCGGCATGGAACAAGCGCCGGAATGGTTGGAGACGCGGACGATCCTCGCGGCGTTCGGCGAGACGGAGTCTGAGGCCGTCGCGCACTACGCCCGCTTCGTTGCTGAAGGGAAGGGCCAGCCTGCCCTCTGGGAGCAACTGAAGAATCAAGTGTTCCTCGGCTCAGACAGCTTCGTGGAATCCCTGCACCGCCTGCTACCGCAAACCCGCGACCTCCGCGAGGTCCCGCAAGCCAAGCGCCGGCCTCCCGCCAAGCCGTTATCCGAGTATCGGCGCGACCACCGTCAGCGCAACGACGCTATCGTCGCCGCTTATCGCAGCGGCGGATATACGCTGCGGGACATCGGCGACTTCTTCGGCCTACACTATTCGCGCGTGAGCAAGATCGTTCAGGCAGCAGACGCCGCAAGGCGCGGAGAAAATGGAAGACCCCGTGATATCGCAGACCGCAAGTGAGACAGATCTCCCGGGTTAAGGAAATGATCTTTCCGCACACAACCGCCGGAAACACACGGGGTCTTCCCTTTTGCCTTTGCTAGGCTAGACGTGGCGGCCTGGTCAGACCCCTTCGTCTCGAGTTTGCCGGTGCGCTGCACCCTGTGACCAGTCGCGGAGACGGGTTTGAGGCGATCTTCCTCCATGTCTTGGCCGGCGTTTGGGAGCGCTTCAATTGGGCGGTGCATGCCTACTGCCTGATGACCAACCATTACCACCTGTTGGTGGAGACGCCGGACGCGATTCTGTCCAAGGGCTCACGGCGTTCTCGGGCGACGCTCCCCTGTGCTTGTATGCGCGCCCTATCTCGGCTGGCTGTATCTAGACAGTGTCAAATTCGGGTGCAACAGCGATCTTCCCGGGCGGTTTGTGATCGCTACTCAACCGCTTCGCCAATCGAGCCGATAGAGATGCAACGGTTTGCATTTACCCTTGACGGAAACCGGGCCGAGGTTGACGAGCGGCCAGAGCTGATCGCCCAGGGCGGCAACGGTCTCGGCCGAGAGTAGGACTTCGCCGGGAGCGGCGAGGTCGCAGATGCGGCTTGCGACATTGGTCGTATCGCCAATGGCCGCGTATTGCACCAGCCGTTCCGAGCCGATATTGCCGGCGGCGACTTGGCCCGTGCTGAGACCGATATGGATGGTGATCGGGTCATGGCCAGCAGCGGTCCATTCAACGTTGAAGGGGCCGACGGCCTGTTGCATCGCTACCGCCGCGGAGACGGCGCGGTCGGCATCGTCGGCGCCACGGTACGGCGCACCCCAGATTGCGAGCAAAGCGTCGCCGATGTACTTCTCCAGCGTACCTTGGTGCGGGAAGACGATGTCCTCGACCATGATCTGGAAGTAGCGATTCAGCATCGCGATGATTTGCTCCGGCGCCAACCATGCGCAGAGTTCGGTAAAACCGGAGATATCGCAGAACAGGGCCGTGACTTCCGTGTTAATCACCGCCAGCCCGTCGTCTTCGCGCAGCCGCCGGCCGACCGGCTCCGGGAAGAAACGCGCCAGCTTGCTGCTATAGATCGCCTCCTGCCGCATCTGCTCGAACAGCCGCGCGTTGTCGAGCGCGATCGCAATCTGGTTGGCGATCGTGCTCACGAACTCGGCATCCTCCTCGCTATAGACGGCCGACAACGACAGGTTGTCCACGTACAGCACGCCGGCCACGGCTTCACGGGCGATCAGCGGCACGCACAGCGAGGCATGGATGCCCTGCGCGATGATCGAGTCCGCGGACTGAAGCGGGTATCGTGGCCGGCG
>JBATTL010000582.1:0-17484 GCA_049670525.1 Thiohalocapsa sp.
AGATAGGACAAGCCGTGCCGAGTTGCTGTGCAAATAGCGAGACGCGCAGCTCCTCCAGCAGCCACCGGATCTCGTCCAGCCTGGGATCGCTGCGGTCCGCAGCCTGCGCAGCCGCGTTGCGCGCGCGCCACTTCTCCAGCAGTGGGCTGATCTCACGCATGCGGTCCTGGTCGCGACCAGCGGCGTGCGTCAGCTTACGCGCGCGCTCATCGGCAGCCTTTAGGTAGCGCGTGTAGTCCTTCAAGTGCGCGGGTGGCACTGATTGGAGAAATCCGTGGAAGACCAGGCTGTCGAGCTGGGTGCTCAAGTCGAGCACCGACGGCATCCAGTTGATCTGGGTAATTCCGCTGAGGCGCTTGCGCAATTGCTGATAGGAATCGAGGATGCCGGCCGCGAGCATGCAGATCTCGTCGGCCGTGTGCATCATGGCGCCCTTGCGCTCGGCGACGCGTTGCTCGAACCCCGCCTGATCACGGATCATCGGCTGGCCCTCGGTGAAGGTCAGGTCCAGGATCAACGCCACCAGCTCGTCAGCTAAGTCCGTGGGCTTCGCCTTGCCTTGGCCCTCTTTGGGTCCATTGAACTGAGCCGTCTGCCGCTTCGGCAGCGGTGCCTTCGCGTATTGCAGCCGCATGCGGTCGAGTCCGGGGAGATTGCGGCGCAGATAGCGCAGGTCTTGCGCCAGGCTCAGCATGATCAGGCGCCGAAGCCCGATGCGCATGGCGGCGCGGGCGCTTTCCTCGGAGTCGAGCACGCGGATCGCGACGCTGTCGCCCCTATCCACCAAGGCAGGAAAGCCGCGCAGCCGAATGCCGCCGCGGTTGCTGTCGATGTGCTCGGGCAGCGCACCGAAATCCCACCGGGTGATGCCCTCACGCTCCAAGGCATGCCCCCATTGCGGCGCGACCGGCTGCGCTGCATCGGGGGCAGCATTGCCATGGCGTCGTTTAAGCCGGACCAAATCCTCGTCGATGGCTACCGCCCTGCCCTGTTGATCCACGAGGCGCACCTTCATACGCAGGTGCTCGGGCAGCGCCGACGGATCCCAGGCGTCCTCGGACACGCGCGCACCGGTGAGGTCGTATAGGACCTCCGCCAGGGCCTGGACCAGCGGCCGATCGGACGGACTGAGCCTGGCCGCAAGCTTTGCGGCCGTATCCGGGATCGGTACGAAGGCCTTCCGGGTCTGTTTGGGCAGACTCCGCAACAGCGCCGTGACGCGCTCCTCGATCAGCCCCGGTACCAGCCATTCCAGGCGCTCAGGCGAGACCTGATTGATCAGCGGCAGCGGCAAAACCAGTGTTACGCCGTCAGCGTTGTGTCCGGGGTCGAAGTGGTACTCCAGCGGCAGTTCGGTGGCGCCGACGCGCAGGCTATCCGGAAAACTCGCGGCGGTGATCTCGGCGGCATCGCGGGCCATGACATCCGCCATGCGCATGTGCAGCAATTTGGGTTCTCTTTGCGTTGCCTTGCGCAACCAACGCTCGAACTGCGGTTTGGAATAGATTCCGGTCGGCACGCGCTCGGCGTAGAAGGCATAGATCGCCTCCTCATCCGCTAGGATGTCACGGCGGCGGGACTTGGCTTCCAGATGACGCACGTACTCAATCAGGTCCTGGTTGTGACGCCAGAACGGCGCGCGGGTCTCAAAGTCGCCCTCGGCCAGACCAAAGCGCAAAAAAATTTCCCGCGCCTCGGCCGGATTGATCGGGCCGTAGTTGACCCGTCGACGGCTGGCCAAGGTCACGCCATACAGCATCACGGTCTCGAACGCGGCCACCTGGCCGGACTTGCTCTGCCAGTGAGGCTCCGAGTAGCTGCGTTTGATGAGGTGCGCGCCGGCGGCCTCGATCCAGCCCGGCTGCACCTTAGCAGCGATGCGCCCGTATTGGCGTGTGGTCTCGACCCGCTCGGCGCAACTGATCCATTTGGGCCCAGCCTTAAACAGTGCCGAACTCGGATGGATGTAGAACCGACCGCCGCGCGCACCGAGGTACTCGCGCTGCTCGTCCTTGAGACCGATATTGCTGAGCAGACCCGTCAGCAACGCTCGATGTACGTCTTCGTACGTTCCCTCGGCGTCGTTCTCTTTGTGCCCAAGTTCGCGCATCTGCTCCCGTAGCTGGGCGTGGATGTCACGCCACTCCTGCACCCGGTTCCAGGAGAGGAAATGCCGACGGCACAGCTTCTGGAACTTGTTGCGCGACAGCGCCTTGCGCTCTTGCTCTAGAAAGGTCCAAAGGTTCAGCAGGGTCAGAAAGTCGGAGTCTTCTTGTTGAAAGGTGGCGTGGATCTCGTCAGCTGCCTGCTGCTTGTCCAGCGGCCGTTCGCGCGGGTCCTGCACGCTGAGCGCCGAGGCGATGATTAGCAGTTCGCGCAGGCAGTGATGCGACTCCGCTGCCAGCAGCATACGGCCGATGCGCGAGTCCACCGGCAGCCGCGCGAGCTGTCGGCCGAGCGGAGTCAGGCGGCCGGCGCCGTCGATGGCGGCCAGCTCCTCGAGCGTACGATAGCCGTCCGAGATTAGCTTGGAATCCGGCGGATCGAGAAATGGGAAGGTCTCGATGGCTCCGAAGCCGAGCAGCTTCATTTGCAGGATTACCGACGCTAGGTTGGTGCGGCGGATCTCGGGCTCGGTGAATTCGGCGCGGGCGTCAAAGTTGTCCTGTGCATAGAGCCGGATGCAGATGCCTGCCGCGATACGCCCGCAGCGGCCCTTGCGCTGGTTGGCGGATGCCTGGCTGATGCGCTCCACCGGCAGCCGCTGCACCTTGCTGCGATGGCTGTAGCGGCTGATGCGCGCAAAGCCGGGATCGATCACATAGTGGATACCCGGCACGGTGAGCGAGGTCTCGGCAACGTTAGTGGCCAACACCACACGACGCGTACCATGGGGCTTGAAGACCCTCGCCTGCTCCGCCGGCCCCTGGCGCGCGAACAGCGGCAGGATCTCGGTCGATGGCGGATGATGCTTGCGCAGCGTCTCGGCGGTCTCGCGAATCTCACGCTCCCCGGACAGAAAAACTAAAACGTCACCGCGCCCGGCGCGAGCGAGCTCGTCGACGGCGCCGGAGATGGCTGTCTGCATTGCGTCGTCCCGCTCGCCCGCCGACTCTTCCTCGGGAGGGCGATAGCGTACCTCCACCGGATAGGTGCGCCCGGAGATCTCGATGATTGGCGCGTCCGAAAAGTGCCGGGAAAAGCGTTGCGGATCGATGGTCGCAGACGTGACGATCAGCTTCAGGTCCTGCCGCTTGGGCAAGAGCTGTTTCAACCAACCAAGCAGAAAATCGATATTGAGGCTGCGCTCGTGGGCCTCGTCGATGATGAGCGTGTCGTACTCGTTCAGATAGCGGTCCTGCTGGATCTCCGCCAACAGCATGCCGTCGGTCATCAATTTGATCGCCGTGCCCGGTTGCACCCGGTCGTGAAAGCGCACCTTGTATCCCACCGTCGTGCCCAGTTCGGTGCCCAACTCCTGGGAGACGCGGCTGGCCAGGCTGCGCGCAGCAATGCGCCGCGGCTGGGTATGGCCGATGCGGCCATAGATGCCGCGCTCCAGGCCGGCGTCGAGGCAGATCTTCGGTAACTGCGTGGACTTGCCGGAGCCGGTCTCGCCACAGAGGACGACCACTTGGTGGTCACGGATCAGTGCAGCCACCTCATCGCGGCGCTCGCTGACCGGCAGATCCGGCGGATATTCGATCAACGGGACGCCGGCGCGGCGCTGCTCGACCACCGCTCTGGACAGGGCGACAGACTCGACCACTTTCGCGAGCCCGCGATCCACCGACTGCCCGTCGCGTTCGCGCCGCACCAGGCTCCGCAACCGGCGCGCGAGTTCAACGCGATCACGGATCAGGCACCCCGCCAGATCGATACCCGGAACCCCGCGCGGTCCGCGTTGGGATATCTCGCTGCTGGGCGTGGGGGATCGAGTGGGTAACTGTTCCGTCTCAGACATGGTTTCTCTATTAGGGCAAACGCCGCAGAATGGCGCTGCGGATGCGTCGACAAGCGAGTCTCAAGCGCAAGAGGCATCATCCTGGCCAACTCAACGACGCGTAAAGACGATATCCACTTGGTCTTGCACGATTTTGGATCCGACAGCCTCAACATCATGCTGTATTTTTTCTTTCAGGTGCCCGGCTGGTTCGCCGAAATGGCGAAACGACAATCAAAAGGCAGGCTGACCAAATGCAAATAATCCGATTCGAAGACCCAAGCGGTCAGGTCCGCTACGGCACCAAATGCGCGGACGGTCGCGCCAAGGTGTTGGGCGGTAACCCGTTGGAGGGCATCCGACCCACGGGTGAGATCCTTGAAATCCGCCGCCCGCTGGCACCGATCGAGCCCTGCAACATCTTCTGCATTGGCCTCAATTATCGCGCGCATGCCGCCGAAACCGGAGCGCCGATTCCAGACAATCCCATTGTGTTTATGAAACCCACCACCGCCACCGCCGGCCCAGGCGACCCGATCATGCTGCCGGCCGCCTGCGAGAACGGCCCAGAGGTCGACTTCGAGGCAGAACTGGCCGTGATCATCGGCCGCACCGCGCGCAACCTGAGTATTGTTGAGGCCCTGGACTATGTGCTCGGTTACACCTGTGCCTGCGATGTCTCCGCACGCCGCTGGCAGAAGCACGGCGGTGGCGGGCAGTGGATTCGCGGCAAGAGCTTCGACAGCTTCTGTCCACTCGGACCAGTATTGGTCACCGCCGACGAAATCCGGGACCCGCAAGCGCTCAACCTTCGCTGCATTGTCAACGGCCAGATCATGCAGCAAGGCTCGACCTCCGACATGATCTTCGGCGTCGCCGAATTAATCGCGTTTCTGAGTCGGGACACGACACTCCTGCCAGGCACCTTGATTCTGACCGGAACACCGCCCGGTGTCGGCTTCGCGCGCACACCGCCGGTCTTCCTTGCCGATGGCGACCAAGTCCGCGTCGAGATCGACGGCGTCGGCGTCCTGCAGAATCCGGTGATGGATGTCCGCTAGGTAGAGCCGAGCTGTACTTCGGGGGGATACTCAGGCAGAGGTCGTTGTGGTCCGCCATGGCGTGCCCCTCCACAGTCTCCACACCCGGCTGTCGTCACAGCTCCCGCAGGATTCCCCCGATCTCCCGGCGCAACGCGCCGCCGATCGACCGCCGACGGTACTTGGGCACGAACACCACATGGTACTTGCAGTACCATTTCACGTGGGACTGGCCTTGCCAATCTCGAATGATGATCTCTCTCCCGTTTGGCTAAGCGGGAGAGAGATCATCTCCGGACTCTCTGCGCACGCCGGAACGGCGGAGCCTTGGGAGTCCATCGCCAAAGGTGGTGGCTTACCTGCCGCGCGTTAAACGCAGAACATCAGGATAACCGCGCTTCTATATTTGCCGGGAAACTGCGGCTCAAACCCCGCCTCTGCGACGTGGCACGGCATCTTCGCACACGAAAACGATAGGCTCAGCAATAACGTTGCCGTTGCGACGACTACCAGAGTGCCGGCATCGGCGACGTTGCCGAGCATTAGTAAGCGGTGGGGTACTTCAGGCGTGACCACCAGATCGTTTACGCCTGCCGCTGGCAACAACGCGTTTGGCTCTCGCGCTCCGATCTCCCGGTCTTTTCGATACCGGATTCCGCAGAACCGGGTGTTGCGTTTGATTCAATCGATCAACGCAACAGCTAGGTCTCATGTTTGGCCAGCGAGCGCGGTGAGTCGCACGGTTTTATGCAACGAGCGAGCAGCCGATAAACGCGATCTGACATATGGCCTGACCCTATTTGGCTTGCGACCACCTCTCAGGTACATCGTCCTGAGTCCGTCTTGGATGCAGCTGGATTGTCTGCCCGTCTGGTCTACACTTCATATTCCAGCCCAATAAGGAACAAGAGCGCCGATCGCGTGGACGTTTAGATAAGCGCCGCAACAATCCGAAATTTGGCGTTTCCCCCGAAGCGACGAAGCGAGAGGAGGTCATGATGGGGCTCTGTCTTGGGTATCGTGATCGGTTTGGGCGCTCCGCGCAGCGGCGCCCATGGAGGTTAGTTGTCGCGGCGCTTGCGGGACTTGCGCCGATGCCAATTACCTGTGTTTCGGCGCAACCGGAATTCGAGATCGGGCCGAACTGGGTATCACTCGGCCCAGCGCCCATCGTTCCATCCGCCGCGGTCAGTTATTCGGCGGTCCTCTCGCCACCGGTCAGCGGCCGCGCCACGATTCTGGCCGTAAACCCGCAGAATCGCTACAACGTTTGGCTGGGAACCGCTGGAGGCGGTCTGTGGGTGACCAACAACGCCAATGTTGGCGGTCTCGGCGAAGCGGCAGTAAAAGTCGACTCGGGCGATTTTGACCGAAACTGGCAGCCGCAGTGGTTCCCGCTCAGCGATGGGCTGGCGTCGCTATCTATCGGGGCGATCGTCCTTGATCCTTCGTCCTGCACCGCAGCTGGTTGTCTGGTTGCGTATATCGGAACGGGTGAGAACAGCCTTCGGAGGGACACTTACTGGGGCGACGGCGTATACCGCGTTGCTTTCGGCGGAAGCGTCGAGTTCCCAACCTGGTCGTGGACCCGACTCGACACCGACGAGCAGTTTCGCTTCGGAAATACGGCGGCGCTGGTACTCGACGGCGCAGAGGTTCTAGTGGCGCTATCGGCAGGCAATACGACGACATCGCTCTACGCTTCCGTGCGCGCCCCGGAGCCCGCCGCAGGTTATGGAGTCCATCGACGCGACGCCTCCGGCAACTGGACGCGGATCTTCCAAACGACCTCCCATGGCAACGAGCGCTGGGCAGATCAGCTATTGCCGACCGACCTGGTCAAACTTCCCTCCGGCGCCGCCTCTTTCCTGCTCGGTATCCACAACGACGGCCTGTTCCTGACCACTGATCGCGGAGTGACCTGGTGCGCACTCAATCCCGGCTCGGCGCTGCGGATCGCGTCCCAGAACGGCACTATAGCCACTGCCATCAGCGACTGCAGCGCGGGCAGCGGCCTTCCGTCAGCAGGAAGCTTCGATCACGTCGAGCTGGCGGTCCATCCGAGTGGTGCCGTACATGCCGTACTCGGCAACTGCCCGTCGGGCTACACCGCGGCCACTCAAGGCGCAACTAGCCTTTGCCAGGATACGAGCGGCAACAACCGGAGCCCGTGGATCTTCAAGAGCAGCGGCGGGGCGAGTTCGTGGACCGCGATGGGGCAGATCCCCTTCGCACCCAGCGTCCAGGACGAAGGCCATTACAGCCGCTACACCCATGCGCTTTCGGCGGTGGGCGAGAATACCCTGGTCTGGGGCGGCCTTGCCCCCTGGGTGATCGACACTTCCGGCAGTACCCTGGCCGCCAACAAATTCCGCAGTAATTCGCTGCACTACGATGTACACGATTTGCGCGCCTGGGGCGGATGGGATCAGGGCGAAGGCGTCGCCTATGCAGCCACGGACGGCGGCTTCTACTTCTATCCCGCCGGCGTTGGCCTATGGACTGCCGGCAACGACAGCCTCATCACCACCGCCTTCGTCAGCATTGCCCTCGACTACGAGGACGAAGACGACGACAGCTACCCGCGAACAACCGCGATCCTCGGTGGATTGCAAGACAACTCCAATGCGGTCTTTAACGGCTCTCCGAAATGGCAGTTGTGGGGTCCGATCGGTGACGGCGGCGAGGCTCTGATCCAGACGCCCACCATCACCTTCGACTCAATTCATGACAACAACATTCGACGTGTTCCCGGCTATGGGGGTAACTTCTCCAGCCGAGTCAACGGCCTCCGGGTCAACGCTGAAGAAGATATTCCCTTCTACTCGGCGCTTACCCAACACGAGGCGAGCAAACGGGTTTTCGTTGGGACGGACGTGGTCTCGGTGCGCGACGGTGCCCCCGACGCCTGGGATTCGAGCGGTGGTGCGGGAGTTCCGTCAGCGGTGCAGATCAGCCCGGTGTTCGGCGCCGACGGCAACGACTTCCCACCGATCGAGACCGACCGGGATCTGATCACCGCGCTCGCGGTTGCGCCTTCGCACGGCTGGCGGGTCTATGTAGGCCTCTACAGCGGGGCGCTTTGGCACAGCAATACCTCGGCGAGCACTCAGCCGAGCCCTAACTTCGCGGACTGGAATCAGGCGGACGCGGGCCTGCCGGCGGGCACCATCAGTTCGATCGCCGTGGACCCGAGCAACCCGGATCGCCTGTGGGTGGCTTTCTCCGCGTTCATCCCTCAGTCCATATGGTATTCAACCGATGCCGGTGCGAGCTGGCAGGCACGCAGCAACGGCTTGCCTGCCAAAGAGCCGGTAAAGGTGATCAAGGCGGTGCCGGACGAGCCGAACAAGCTCTGGGCGGGCACAGACCTGGGCGTCTACGTGAGTGAGGACGGTGGTTCAAACTGGTCACCGCGAATGGCCAACTTGCCGCGCTCGCCCGTCTTCGACCTCGAAGTCGATCACTACAACAACCGCGTCTTCGCTGCTACGCACGGCCGCGGGGTATGGATGTTCTCCGAGGAGGGACCGCAGCTAACCGTGTTCGAGGGTTGGATGGAGGACGGAATCTGGGACGTCCCGATCTACGGGATCGGCTTCGATTGCGCCGAAGCCGGCGGCTGCGATTGCACGGTAGACATTGAGCGCGAGGACAGTTCAGTGTGCGCGAGCGGCACTCTCGATGCCATTGGCAATCGCATCTTCATCCCTCAGGGAGAGCATACGCTTCGCACGGAGAACCAAGGATCGTGCACTCGATGCGACGGCAAGCCGGTGGTCTTCGGCTGTTTCAACGGTGATTGCGTCGGCGGCGCGAAGCTCGCGAGCTGTAATCAGGACGGCCACCGCGTAGCGGCGGTGAAGGTGCGCTGCGAGGGCAATCCCACCGCAACCGGTAGCATCGCCGGGTTCTGCCCGGAGCAGCATAGCCCGCCAAGCAATCTTTTCGAGGTGACGACGGGACTCAACCTACCGGGGACCACGTCCCCCGGAGGGCCGGTGCCCGTGGCCCCGGCGTCCGCGCCGCTCGCACTGCTGGCGGTACCCACGGTGCTCTCTTCCCCGGCGAACGGCGGCGACCGTGCGCTATGCTCGGCTCTGTTTGAGTTCGATGCCTCCGCCGCGGAAGCCACTCAGCTTGGCTTGCGCGACGCGATCAATGCGAGCCACTCTTGCCAAGCTGCCGGTGTGACGGCTTCGGTGGTGCAGGAGTCTCCGCTGCAGGGCGAGGACTCGCCGGGGCTGTCCGACCTGCGCGTGACGATTGCAGCGCCCGCCGTCGAAGGTGCGCAGCTCGTCCTGGGCGTGGCGGCTCAGCCCGGCGACGCGATCGGGCTTTGCTATAACATGGACCGACTCGGCGTCTATCTAGCGAATCAGGTCGCGATCACGCAGATACGCTTTCCCACCGCGCCCGGAGGGGCAGCCGGAGGCGAGCTGCTGATTACCGAAAACTCGCCGGTGGGATCCTGCACCATGCGCGTGCCGACGTCGCTCGGGCAGACCGGTGCCGAGATCGCCGCGGCCGTCGTGCAGGCCTTCGCAACGCCCGGAGTGCCTCAGCCGCGCACCTGTCCCGAGTCGAACAACCCGCGGGACTTCGTGCTGGACGGCGACTCCGTAGTCTCGATCATGCCTACCAGCCTGCGGGCATGCGTTTTCGACAACGGTGTCGGGTTCTCTTTCGGCCCCCACGGCGTTCCGATTGCGCCGCCGGTCCCCGTGGTTCAGCACGCGGCCCAGGTTCTGTGCGGGGTGTCTAATGACCCCGACGACATGCGCGTGGCCCAGGGTTTCTATGCCACAACCGTCAACGTCCGAAACCCCACATGGACGCCGGTGTTCCTTCGTAAGTCGTTGGCTCTTACCTACCCGCCCGAGGAGCAGAATCCTGGCAAGCTGCTGCGCATCGGCACCGATCTCCTCAGTGCCCGCGAGGCGCTCAAAACCGACTGCATAGACATCCAGAGACGCCTTTTCCCCAGCGGCTTTCCGACGCCTTACGTCGAGGGTTTCGTCGTGGTCGAGAGCAGTCAGGCGCTCGACGTGGTTGGTGTTTACAGCACTGCGGCGCTCGGTGAGGACGGGCGGGCCGGGCCCCATACCAGTATCCACTTGGAGCGGGCGCCGGCCACAAGGCTCGTTTACGAGCGTCCGAAAGAGCCGCCCGAGCCCTCGCCGAAGGAGCCCGACCAGGCGCGGATCTGCTACGACCTGGAGGCATCGGGCGGCGAGGAGCACGGATTCACCGTAGAGACCCAGTTCGAGCTGCACAAAGGGATGCAGGTCGGTCCGGCCCGCTGGCTGTGCGAGGCCGCATTCAAGGCACATGAGTGGGCAGATCTGCCCAAGCAGGCACCAAGCGAGCTGCCCTTGCTGTGCCATGAGGTCAGGGACAGGCCCATTGCGGCACGGGTCGAGTTGGCCGACCGCAACGGCTTTTTCACTGGCGAGGCGCGTGTCGACGACCCATTGATGATGTGCAACCCGGCACTGCGACTCAGCGACGCTGATGGGGCGGCGAGGCTGGGGCCAATCGCAACCTCAACACGGATCGGATATAGGCTCGAAGCCAGCGCTCTGGATCCGCCTGCCCATGTTCTCAGCCGCGACCATCATGGGACTCTAGAGCTGCGCTTCAAGGAGACCGCGCTCCTGCTCGACCCGGCCACCGTCGTCGACGCAAAGGGCCGCATGGGTGCGACTGAGACCGCGAGCGGCGGCGATTCGGGTCTTGCGGACACGCTCCCGGGTCACTGTTACCGGGTCGACGGTCCGACGATCGGCTCGAAGTTCGTGGTCGAGGACGCGACTGGGCGATACCAAATCCAAGTCCTCGAACCGTGCCTGTTCTGCGATCCGACACGCAAGTCGCACCTCGGCACCGGAAACCGAAATCCGCGCTGAGCGCAGGCCCGGTCCGATGCGTCCGGGTCGCCGATCGACTCGGGCAGCGAGACCCGACCGCGCCGGTTCGCACCTGTCGGCGGCAAGTGCAGAGCGGTCCGAAACAGCGGCCGTTAACCGCCGTGCGGACCTATTGTTGGGACCAGGAGCCAGGAACCATGCCCCGGGTTCATGAGGTTTCCGACGAGTCCGCCGTTGTAACGAAGCTTAGGGTCATTGCGAAGCTAAGGTAGAGTAAAGAGTGAGCATCTTACGCCTATAGACCCAGCCAATCTGTTGCTCGGACCGACTGGGCATGTTCCTCCTTGCGGAACGCCCTGGACATCCGGACAAACTCGATCTGACGCGCGGCCTCAACAGCCAGTTGCTCGGCCTTGGCACGCACTTCATCACGCAATGGCTCCGCCACGAGTTTGGCACCTAAGGGGGCGTAGTCGAATGGGCGGATGTCGCGATAGTTCAGATACCCCACCATCACTCTGTCATGGCGGATGTCCCGCAAGGTGCCGGTGATCAATACCCGGTCGAAACAGACAACACAAGGCCGATCTCGTCTTGACGGTGCTCGACAAACAGGTTCACCGCCGGGCTGCTTTCCCGCTTGTTCAGATAGCACATCCGATAGACGATCGACCCTATTTGGTTCCGGTTACGCCGGGACAGGGAGCATTGTTGAGCAATGATTATCGTAAGGACCTGCTGCGGTCTTGGAAACCAGATGTTTCAATATGCGTTAGGGAGGCACTTGGCTCTACTCCGGAATACAGAGCTCAAGATCGATACCTCTCCCTATTCGGCATGGTATATGAAAGTTTTTAATAGCTATTCTCATGACGAGAGATACTATGGGCTAGATGTCTTTAGCATCGATGCCGGCTTCGCCAATCACTCTGAGCTATGGCAACTTCGCAAAAAACATATCGGCTACCTAGCACGAAAGTCGTTTCTACGATCACGACAGAAGGAAAAGACCTCAGGTAAACCGACAATATTTTTCGACAAGACTCCATTTCGCTTTAATCCTGAGGTTTTTTCCTGCGGAAAAGACGCAATATTTACGGGATTCTGGCAGAACGAGAAATACTTCGAAGATATTGATGACGTATTACGCGACGACTTCCGATTTCGACAAGAACCAGATTCCAATAACCATCGTTGGTTAGATAGAATTCGCACAGAGAATTCAATAAGCGTCCACGTTAGGCGTGGAGACTACGAGAAAGTCGCGGGCATTCGAAGGACTTTCGGGCTTTGCGCCGTGGACTATTATCATAATAGTTTATCTTGCATTGGCCAGCGCGTAACCAATCCCGTAGTATATGTATTCTCTGATGATCCTGATTGGGCGGAGTCAAATATTGAAATGGAGTTCCCCGCCATATTTATGCGACATAACAAGAATGGTAAGGACCATGAAGACCTGAGGCTCATGAGCAACTGCAAACACAATATCATTGCCAATAGCACCTTCAGCTGGTGGGCTGCTTGGCTGAATGAAAACGAGAAAAAGATCGTCATCGCCCCGAGAAAGTGGACGAATGAGTTCGACTATTCCAATGCGATCATTCCATCGCGCTGGATAACAATCTAAATACACTTCGGACAGTTCATCACTGCTGCGAAATACCAATAGGCAGTTTGCTGGCCGCGACAAAGCCTAACCAAGCGGCCAACATCCTTCGCTCCCGCGCATTTGGACGCATCGCATTACATGGTCCTAATCAGGATCATTTCACGTGGGACTGGCCTTGCCAATCTCGCATGATGATCTCTCTCCCGTTTGAATAAGCGGGAGAGAGATCATCTTCGGACTCTCTAGCGCACGCCGGAACGGCGGAGCCTTGGGGAGTCCACCGCCAAAGGCGGTGGCTTACCTGCTGCGAGTTAATCGGCTCAGTCGCGCTAGTTGTCGGTACCGAACGTCGCAAAATGGCCTAGGCGCAGGAAGAGCGTCTCGCCCGTGGCGTCGTCGACACCGTCGTTGTCGGTTACGGCGTACAGCTCATGATGACTACCGTCGCTGGCACCGACCGCAAGGCCCTCGAGCTTCTCTGACGTCCAGATGCTGTTTTCGGCCATAGTCTCTGTCAGGTTCTTGATCAGGGTCTTGCCGATGCGTTCCAACGATTCGGTCGCGAGGTCCTCGTTGTACCGTTTGAATTCCGCAGATGCGAGGTCGACCTCGTAGAAAGCCTTCAGCTCCGCCGTTGGCGGCCTGTTGTCAATGTTGTTGCCGCTGCCACCCCAACCCTTGGCGCGCTCGATCACCCAGAAGTTGCCGTTGGGCATTGCCGTGATCCCGGACAAACCAATCCAATCGCCGCCGCCCTCGGCCTCGAGCGGGTAGTGGACGAAACCCCACTCACCCGTGGCCACGTCATAGCGGCCGATCTTGGTATTGACCTCGTCGATGTCACCTTCATCCGGCCAGGCTCGTTGGATGACGACATAGACCACCTCACTTCCGTCGCTTCCGGTCACCGCGATGCCCTCGATACCATTTCCGCGGCGCTCGTCGACCAGGTCGGACGGCAGCTCGATCGTCTGCAGTACGGCGCCAGTGACGGGGTTGACCTTAAGAACCAGGTTTTCGCGGCTGCCGGTGTTGCCTTCGCTACCCAGCCAGAAGCTGCCATCCGGTCCAACGGCGATACCCTCCAGGTCGAGCGCGTCGTCAGAGTCAACCTCCAGCCGGTCCACGATCAACGCCGGTTTCTCCGATACGTCAATCGTATAGACGAAGCCCTTGGCCAGGAACGAATCGCTGACCGCGTAAAGGGTTTGCGGGTCAACTGGATCGCCGACTAGATCAGACAGGGCGACCCAAGGGATCGGCAGGCCTTTGGGGTCGTTGGCCGACGCGATCTGCGGATAGTTGGCCGGACCAGGTTGTCGCTTATAGATGTTGATCATGGTCGGGATACCGTCGTCGAACACGTCCGTCTCGGTCGATGCGACGAACAGGTGCCGCTGAGGGATCGCCTTCAGGCCCTCCGGGCCGATACCGGTCGGCAGGACCTGCAGTAGTTCGGGGACGCCAAAGTAGCGTAGCTTGTAGATACCAACCGCGTTCGAGCGCTCGGAACCGACAAACAAGAGGCGATCACGGCCAAAGCGGCCATACTCGATGGACTCCGGTTCGATACCTTTGTTCTCAGAACGGCCCTCGTTGTAGTGGCCCGCGCTCACCAGTTCATGCTCGAATGATTCGTAGGACTCGTAGCTAACACCCCACTTGTTAAAGATCGTGAATCCGCGGCTGCCGCCCTCCTCGCCACTTTCGTCCTCGTAGTCGCCCTCGTTCGCGGTAGCGACGGAGAGGATACCCGTCCAAGCGACCGAATCCGGCTCACGACGCTTGGTGATGTTCGAGTCGAGCTTGATCAAGTCGTCCTCTTTGGTGTCAACATGCTGCAACTCGACGGAGCCCGCCGGGAATTGCTTGACGATCCTGCCGCTGCGCAGATCGAAGATCGCGATGTGGTTGTTTTCCTGCAGGGTCAGTGCCGCCAGGTTAGCGCGGTTGATATCAACGAACTCGGGCTCGGGGTCAGCGGCCGCGAACATGCCGGGCAGGCCCACCAGGCTTTCGACGTCGCGCGCGGTCCAGTTGAACGGGTTATTGCCCTTCAGGTCAACGATGACGAGCTTGCCGGGCACGGCCGGGTTCTGGAGTGGATCGTAGTCGGCTTGGTATTCACACTCCTCTGTCTCAACGACTGGCGTGCTGACGCCACCCTGAGGAATCAACCCATCACTCGCGTCTTCGTTGCGCTCATTCTCGATTGCGATTGCGGCGTAACGACCGTCCGGCGACACGGCGACTGAATCCGGTTGGCCGTCGAGGTCGATCTGTTTGACCTCAGCACGGGTCGGGATGTCGATGATCACCAACTTGCCGCTCCAGTCCGTGATGATGCTGATGGTTTCCTCGTCGCCATCATGGTCAAACGTACAGGTTTCGACCTCCGAGGTATTTACGCCGATCAGGGCGTAGCGGCCGCGTACGGCGACGCTGGTCGGCTCACCGTCGAGTGGGATGATCCCATCTTCCTGCGGTGCGCTCGGGTCGGTGATGTCGACAAAGCCAAGGAGCTTCCCTGGCGAGTCCGTGTAGACCAGTGTCTTGCCGTCCTTGGTGACATCGACAATCTCGGCGACCTTGCTACCTTCGTTGCGCGTAACGTCGAAGGTGGCGACCGGGCGGAACGTCTCGGGCGTACGAGAGCCGAAGGTGGCCTGTGCAGACGGGATCACGGCTGCGGTGAGTGCGAGGCTGGCGACGAACGGTTTGAGTTTCACGGGGTGTGGGCTCCTGATCGATTTATTCTCATCGCGGGAGCCGAAGCGTAACAATCTGCCGTGAACGTCGTATTACGGCGAAAAGACATCCTGAACTTGTACCTTTCGGGGCAAACAGGTCGCGCAATTTGTATGGATTACGCCCCGTGTCTTGATGTGCTGCGCGGTGGTCGAGCGGACCATATTAGATACGGAGTGCTGCTGCACCTATGGATTTCTGGGCGTCAGTTTCGCAATGATGGTCATGCCGACGTACTGGCACGGTTGGCGTCCGCTCTGGAGCCAGCCCGGTTCTCGCAATGCGAGTGACCTGCGGGCGCTGATGACAATCCTCGACGGAATGCATCGATGCAGCCAACCAAGTCGTCTTGACGCCGTGTAATTCGGCGGTTGGATTGGTTTCCCGCGCGGCGTGCACCGGGATGTCATCGAAACCCGAAGCACGGGACCGTTGGTCAGCCGTCACCTGCCGACGCCCGGTCGGGGGGGATTCGTCGCAGGAACTCAACGCCAACAACAGGCAGGCCAAGGCGATTTGCAATCGCATGAACGGTTCTCCGGTACAGCACCGCCCAGAGAGAACAGATCGTCTGGTTAGTGATAGGGCGCACCGAAAGATTGCGGCGGGCCGATCAGCGGAGTTTTGATCGGCGCCGCGGCCCCAGGAACGATCACGAATGAGTTGCCTCCTGGGCTTGTGTTGTAGTAAAGCGGACGCGGTCCGGGCTTTTTCCAGTTGTTCAAGATCACGATCGCGCCGGACGGTCCGATCGCACCGCCGGTCACACGATCGAGCGTGTCGGTCGTGTAGCCGTCGTATGGTGAGGTTCCCTCACCGGCGTTGGGCGAGATCGGATCGCCGCGGTTCTTCCCGGCTGGGCATTTTCCCGAACCGCAGAAGCGGGACAATGCCGTTGGGGGATACTCAAAGTCGTTGTCGTCTGCTTCGAGGCGTTCATTGAAATTGAACACCCAAAGCTGGTCATCACCGTCGATCGCGCTACCCCAGGGAATGGTGAGGCCGCCACCGGTATAGACGTGGCGCGTGCTCCCATCGGCCGAAACAAAGGCGACGGACGGATTCCCCCCAGCCTGACGCGTGAACGGATCAACACAGGGGACGCTCACAGCGTCGGAGTTCGACACCCAGATGTTGCCCTTGCTGTCGCCGACGATGCCCATTGGCCTGGAAAACAATGGTTTACCCTCGTTGGTCGTCGTGTTCGGTATGGTCTCAACCTGGCCGTTCGGCCAGATCCTATACAAAGCTCCAATGGGATTACCAACATCGTTATTTCCCGTGAAGTTGCCGGTCACCCAGGCCCGCCCCTTCGGATCGATGGTGAGTGCGAACGGTTTTAAGCGCGGTTGGGTATTTGGATCGTTCTCGTCATAGACCGGCTTGTAGTAGCCGTTTTCCCCCAGGCCGCCTGGAAGCGCGATGTTGCTCGCACGCCAGGGTTTGCCCCTGGGAATCAGGGTCACTGTGTCGTTGCCGCAGTTTGCAATCCAGATGTTGCCCTTGCGATCGGACATTGTCGCCTGCGGCCACCAGATCTTGCCCTTGGTGAAGCCATTCGAACCCGAGATAGGCTTTCCATTTGGACGAAATAGCGAGACGCTGTCATGCGGCGCCGCAATCGCGGGGAAGTCGGAGCAAATCGGCGCCTCGAAGCCGAAGTTTCCTACCCAGACGTTGCCGCGCGGATCGAGGGTAACGCCGAAGCCGGCGCCGCTCAGGCCGCCGCCGGTGTATCCGGTCGTCGGCATTCCGGCGTAAGGCTCGCCCCAGGGGTAGAACTTCAACAAACGTTTGCCGGCGCAGGCGATGTAGTCGGGCAGGAACGCCTGAGGAACGCCGAGGAAATCATCAAGATCAAAGCCAACCGGGAAGGGAATCGCCGGAACGTAATTGTCATTGATCCAGAAGTAGCCGCGCTTGTCGATGGCGACCTGCCCAGGCCCGTTGATCAGATTCGTGGAAGCGTAGTCGCTGTAAAAGCCGCCGGTAAACTTGATGAACAGGAGCCAGGATGCCGGCGCCTCGGCCAGCGCGGGGGCGTAGAAATCCGACGCCCGCCCCAGCCCGAACAATCTCCCAACCGCGTTGGACGGATTTTTCGTCATGTTCGCGACGGCATCCAGCACCGTTGCTGCAGGTGTACCGTCCGGCGCCTCGGCCGCGTTGAGCAAGACGTTGCAGTTGCCGCCGCCCTCAACCTCCGCTATACAACCCGCAACGATGTTGGCGAGGGTATTGAGCGTCCTGAGCGTTGAGCTGTCGCTGCCG
>JBATTL010000583.1:0-3226 GCA_049670525.1 Thiohalocapsa sp.
GCTGAGGGGACGGCGCTCGACGCGCTCGACGCGGAGGTGGACGTGATGAAGCAAGCTCAAGCTAGTGCCAGCGCAATCTCGTCTGCTCCAACGAAGAACAGCGCCACCGATGGTTCAAGTCCGAGTCCCGACGCGACCGTTCCGGATTCCGCCGGCGGCAGCTCGCCAAGGGCAGACGAGAACAGCTCGGCGCTTTCGGCCTCGCCGCAGCAGTCGGTGGGTCCAGCAATATCGGACGAGTCGGAGGGAGTCGACTCACCCCAGGAGAGAGCAGAGGCACCGCAACAGCCGGAACTAGCGCCGCAGTCTCCACCTGTCCCCGAGATCGAAACTGACCCGGAACCGCCTGCGGCTCCAACATACCCGGCGCCAGCGCCCTACTACTCACCACCCGCCCCGCCGGTGCGCTCGGCGGCGGTATTCCGCAACAGCAGCAGCACATCAGTCTGAGACACGGCCTCCGTGTCGGATTGGGTGCCGGGATACCAGCTACGTAAACAAAAAGAATCCGGCAAGTGAGGACAAACTTGATGTCACGGGATTATCCCCGTGACAGGGTCCAATCACGAATGGAGCGCGGTGCGAACACAGATCAACGCCGGGGACCATCGTGATGAACTTGGCGAGACCGGAGGCCGCTTCCCCGATGAATGATCAGGCGACGTTACCCGGAGGGATGCGGATCTTCTGGCCGACGAAGATCTCGTCCGGATCCTTAATCACCTCCCGATTGGCCTCGAAGATCTTTGGATACGCATTGGCATCGCCATAGAATTGTTTTGCGATCTTCGATAGCGTATCCCCAGAAGCGATCTCGTAATACTCAATATCGTCGGGCAGCGGTGGCGACTTCAAGGCATTGATCTTGACCTCGCCGACACCGGCGATATTCCCGGCCATCAACACGGCCTTCTCCACCGCCGCGGGATCATCCGCATTGCCCGATAGCTCAATGACACCGTCACTGTACTTGACACCGAGATCGTTGATCCCAGGATTGTCGCTTTCGAGCATCTCGCGGACTTTCTCGTCCGCTTCCGACTCCTTGCCAAAAATCTTGCGACCGATATCTTTCGCAAAGCCGAATAGACTCATGATGAAACCTGCTATCTGATGATTCCTGTACGAGTATTGCTTACAGATTGTGTCGGTAAGTGACACAAGACCGCACGCACCTCCGAAAGCTACCACAACTAACGCGTCTGCTGGACTGCCGCTGGGGAGCGGATCCGAACGGCACGGCCTGAGCCCGACCGAGTCTCACTCGGCTTGCGTGGGTCGCATTTGTGAGCTCTGACGCGATCCGGACATGCTGGTCATTCCCGCCGATAATCAGTCCCAATCATGCAAGTCGGGGAAGACTGAGCCCCTGGGGTAGGGAATTAGCTGCTCTTCAAGATTGTCCGTCTGCTCCATACATCGTCAAACCATGCCTAGACTCTCGATTGTCATTCCGACCCGTCGTATCGACCAGGTGCTGACCGCCTGGCTCCACGGGCTGCTCGGCCAAATTCCGGATGTCGAGATCCTCGTGGTGGAGCCGGAAGATCGACGACCCGCTCAAGCGGAGCCGCCGGAGCGCAACGAGTGCGCGACGTCGGAGCCCGTCGGAATGGCTGATTCGCCATGGCGTCTGCTCTATGCGCCCCGCGGACGCGGCACCCAGTGCAACGCGGGCGCCCGCGCCGCCGTCGGCGAACTGCTGCTCTTTCTCCACGATGACACCGAACTCCCCGCCAACGCCATGGCCTGCATAGACCGCGCCTTCGATGACCTTGAAGTCGGCGCCGCGTGTTTTCGTCTCCGCTTCGACACCGATCATTGGCTACTCCGAATCTATGCGGCCTTCTCGCGTTTCGAATCAGTGATGACCACCTTCGGCGACCAGGGTCTCGTGATACGCCGTCGCGTCTTCGACGAACTCGGCGGCTTTCCAGATTGGCCGTTGTTCGAGGATGTCGAAATCGCTCGGCGCATACGACGCAGATCGCGCCTGGTCAAACTGCCGGCGACCGTCACCACCTCAGCCGTGCGCTTTGAGCGTAATGGCTTGTTGCGCCAACAATTCCTCAACGCCACCCTGATGCTGCGCTTTCTCCTCGGCGCCGACCCCGAGGATCTGCGTGTGCGCTACGAGCGCCAACGGCGCTAACCCCCATTGTCACTGGGTCGTTACCGGCTGCCAACCCTGCGTCAGCTCTCGGCGGTGGATGCGGCCCGGCTGGTCGTCGTCGGATTCGTCGTCCAGCTGGAACAGGTGCAGCCAACCGTTGTCCACCATCTGGCGCACCAGTTTATGGCGCGCAATAACATCGTCGATGGCCTCGCGCGGCGCCTGCAGATAGACGCTGAGACGAATCGGTTCATGTATCCATTGATGGCCATCATGCAGGGACTGCATTGGGAAACCGACGCGCAGGTCGCCGGCGTTGCCCTCTAGTACGCCGATGGCGCCGCCGACGACATTGTGCAGTACCTTGTTTCCGCTGCCGAATCGTCGGTTGTCGACCGTCGAGCCGTAGTACTGCCGATTGATCCACCCGGCGACGATCATCGGCGCGGCCATGATCAATTCCAGCACGCCGAATCCGTCGTCAGCTCTCCAGTCGTAGTCGTGAAGGAACGCGCGCCCGCCCAATTCCAATCCTCGGGTGCGCGCACGGGGCGCGGCGATGAAGGCAGCGCAGCCAGCCAGGCCCCACTCAGGACGTCCCTGTGACCAATCGCGGCTACGCCGCCGGACATCGGCGTCCACTGCGCGCTGCGACCGGTAACCCAACCCGAGTAGCAGGGCCCGTTGCATGCGGGTCAGCGCACCGGCCTGTTTGAGCCAGTCCTGAAGCTCGATGACCGCCTCGCGATGCTCGACCGCCAGCCCGTCGATGTCGAAGAGGCGCACATCATCCGTGGTCGTGTCATGCAGCGCACCGAGAAAGTGGGTGTCCTCGGGGATACTGATCCCGCGCTCAACCAGACCGCGCCGGACCTGTACGTCGTTGAGCAGTTCGGCGGCGACGCGCGCGCTGGCCTCACCGGTCTGACCGGCGCCGGCCCCGCAGTCGAGTCCCGTCGCATGGGGATTGTTGACCGTGGTGCTACCTACCGTGTCCGACCAATAACACCAGCCGACCGAAACCCTCGGTCTTCGACATCGCACGCAGAACGCCCTCCGCCAGGGGCAAGCGATCGGCCTCGGGGATGCCGGTCGCCTCGCCGTGACTGGCGC
>JBATTL010000584.1:0-1545 GCA_049670525.1 Thiohalocapsa sp.
GGTCCAAGGACTCGGACCTGGTCAGCGCCTCGATGCAGCCGCGGCGGAACTCCTGTTCCTCATGCCCTGCCATCGCGGAGATGAACGCCTGCGGCAGGATGACGGCGTCCTTCACGAGATCCGCCGCGTCGAACACCAGCCCGCCCCGGCGCGTCTTGCCATGCAGCACCGCAAGTCCATGCGGCAGCCCGAGTACCCAGGTGGCCGTCGCGCCCAGACCGTAGGCAAGATAGTTGCCGTGATCGAGGAATCGGTTCGCCGGGTCCGTCCCGGTGCCGCGCTTGGCACGGGTGAACTGCCCGTAACCGACGGTGTCCACCGCGATCTTGAACAACTGCTTGGTGAGGCGGGCCTCTTCGGTGAGCAGGGCCGTCACGTCGACCGCCGTGTCAATGCCGGAGGCCGCCTGGTTCAGCAGGCTGTCCAGTCGGGCATGCTCGACGCTGAAGCCGCTGTCCTGTAATGCTCGGTTCCCTCGCCATTGCGAGCGAATGCAATCGAGACGCGTCCGCTGAATGATCTTGGCCGCATCGAGCCGGGATGCGTCGTCGAACCAGAATCGGACCCAAGCCTGGAGAAACTCGGTGGGCCGATACTCGCTCTGCGGCGAGAACCAGACGATGTCAGTGTCCCGCTCAGTGGCAGAGAACAAGGGCGTGCCGCCACCGCCGCCGAAGCCGACGAGCACCCCCGCTTTGGCCAGTTCCCGCATGGCTGCCTGCGTCACCGATGTGCCTGTGCCGAGCAGAATGCTCGTGGTGTTGGCGATGGGAATATTCCAGTACAGTGACCGCTTGCCCTCGTCGGTGACGTACTCGACGCGGCCACCGTTCACGAGCACACGACAGTGCTCCAGGTAGTAGAGGTTAGCCCGTTTGGAATGGAGGATAGTCTTGAGATCGCTTGGTGTGAGTTCGTCCATCGTGCTCCCGCCCAACTCATGATGTTTACCGTTCCAAGGCCGCGCCGTTGCGACCTGACGCGCCGCTCCGCGGCCGGCGCGCGAAGCCTGCACAAGTTGCCGTCTCTTTGGCAAGGCATGACGGGCAGTCGCGCGATCACACTTGATCGCCGACGTTACGCCGATTCATGGGGGGTCGGCTTGTGAGCTGCGATCCTGCCTGCCTCCTCCAATGCCGAACTCAAGGCTGTTCTACAACCTCCCAGCCTGCGAAACAGAGGGCAAGACCATAGAAGAACTGTATGTAAAAACAGTTATTGCAATCGCTCTGCCACACGCATGCCGACTGGTCGTCGAAGCCCCGGCTATCGCTCGCCTGAGTATTGCCGTGGCCGTCTCGAGCAAACTGCCCTGTACCAGGTCCTGCAACAGCACCTGGAGACCTAATCTTGCGCTCGCTGGGGAAAGACGATTGGGACGGTCAGCGCGTCGCGGCCTGCGTGGAACGCGAGTCCCGCCGCTACCTCCAGTGCGACATCCTCGCAGATGGCCTTGTTCGCGCGAGATGTGCGGACTGTGGGCATGACTTCCTGGTTTCTTTCTCGTGCAAGGGGGACGGGGCGCCGGGGAATTCAATGCCCGGT
>JBATTL010000585.1:0-9810 GCA_049670525.1 Thiohalocapsa sp.
CTATTACGGTGGCGAATGGACTACGGTCTTTCAGCCGCTCTTTTTCTTCGGCGCTGGCTTAGTCTTGGTGGTGCTGCTCTTCTCGGGGCAATTGAGGTCTCGACTCAAAGTATTAATTAATAAGCATTTTTTTAGCTACCGCTACGACTATCGAGAGGAGTGGTTGCGATTAATCAGTATCCTTTCGGGTAAGACATTGGAGGCGGCCTTGCCCGAACGTATCGTTTTTGCCTTGAGCGAGCTGGTCGAGAGCCCCGGCGGAGCCATCTGGGTCAGGATGGAGGACGGGATCTGTCGGTTTGGGCACTGCTGGAATATCTCGCAGACTGAGGTGGACGTCCACTGGGATCCGGCCCAGTTTTGCGTGGCATTGAGTCGCTCCGGTAGAATTATGAAGATTGAGGCCGAAGACGGAGACGACCCGCCGGCCGATGGCGTTCCGATCCCTGAATGGATGATTAACCAGCGCTCGCTATGGCTGTTGGTTCCGCTATTCCACGAGGATCAACTCTTCGGGTTTGTCATTCTTTCCAAGCCCCGGGCGCCGCAGGGATTAGATTGGGAGAATTTGCAATTGTTGCAGACTGCGGCGCGCCAAGCAGCGAGCTACCTCGCGCTCGACGACGCAGCGACCGCGCTGGCTCAGGCGCGGCAGTTCGAGGGCTTTAACCGGCTGTCCGCTTTTGTGGTTCATGATCTCAAAAACCTGATCGCGCAGTTATCGTTAGTCTCGAAGAATGCTGAAAGGTACAAGCACAATCAGGCGTTCGTCGATGATGCCTTTCAGACCGTAAGCAATTCTGTTGCAAAGATGCAACGTCTGCTTGCCCAGCTGCGCTCGGCCTCGGCCTCCGGCCGCGAAGAAAGAGTCCATCTGAAGTCGATTCTGGAGGCGGTCGTTGCGGAGCGGCGATTGGCGCAAGTGCACCCGAAACTAAGATTGGTTTGCGATCTCGATTTTACGGTTTCCGCGGATTCGGACCGCTTGTCGGCTATCCTTGGTAACGTGATCCAAAACGCTCAGGACGCGACGCAAAAGGATGGGCAGGTCGACGTGCGGCTGTCCGCGCATCCGTTGGGCGCGCTGGTCGAGATCGATGACGATGGCCGCGGTATGGACGAAGCATTCGTTCGGGATCGGCTCTTTCGACCCTTCGACTCGACGAAAGGTCTTTCTGGGATGGGTATCGGAGCGTTCGAATGTAGGGCATTCGTGACGTCACTCGGCGGTCGTGTCGAGGTCGAGAGCATGCTGGGAAAGGGTACTTGTTTCAAAATCATCATTCCCGCCGACCCGGTCTTCATCGACCGAGGATCAGTCAACACAGCGACGGAGTCGGATTGCAAGATCAAGTCACCAAATTATTGATCGTCGAGGATGATCCGGGGTTGCAACGCCAACTGCGCTGGAGTTTTGACGCATGCGACGTGGCCGTCGCCTCGGATCGCGATAGTGCCCTGTCCGAGTTCGAGCGTTTCGAACCCGCGGTCGTGACGCTGGACTTGGGGTTGCCACCCGATCCGGGGGGGACTAGCGAGGGATTCAGGGTGCTGGATGAGATTCTCTCGCGGGCACCCGATGCCAAGGTCATCGTGGTGACCGGGCATAACGACCGCGACAACGCGGTTCGCGCTATCGGCCTCGGTGCCTACGACTTCTTCGAGAAGCCCGTCGATCCTGACCTCCTTGGATTAGCTGTTGCGCGCGCGGGGCGGCTGGCGCGTCTGGAGAGTGAGCACCGAGAATTGGTGTCTCGGGTGCCACAATCTTCATTCGGAGCATTGATTACCGCTAGCCCCGAAATGCTAAAGGTGTGCCGGAGTGTGGAAAAACTTGCACCGACGGACGTCACGACCCTGATTCTCGGCGAAAGCGGAACCGGCAAGGAGGTGCTGGTCCGTATTCTCCATGGCCTAAGCAATCGCGGCAGCAAGCGTCTGGTCGCGATCAACTGCGCGGCGATCCCGGAGAACCTGCTCGAAAGCGAGTTGTTCGGCTACGAAAAAGGAGCCTTCACCGGCGCGGTCAAGACCACACGCGGCAAGATCGAAACCGCTGACCGTGGAATCCTGTTCCTCGACGAGATCGGCGATCTGCCGATGTCGCTGCAAGCGAAGCTGTTGCGGTTCTTGCAGGAACGCGTGATTGAGCGCATCGGGGGTCGGAAAGAGATCCCGGTCGACGTTCGCGTTGTCTGCGCCACACACCAGGATCTCCCACGGTTGATCGCAGAGGGCCGCTTTCGCGAAGATCTCTACTATCGGATCAATGAGGCGACCATCTATGCGCCGCCCCTTCGGGAACGTCAGGGCGATCCCGTCGTTCTCGCCCGAGCCTTCCTGTCGCGTTTCGCGGCGCAACACAAACGTGCCGTGAAGGCGTTCTCGCCCCAGGCACTCGCAATTATCGAGCAGCATCAATGGCCAGGAAATGTTCGCGAGCTTGAGAATCGCGTCAAGCGGGCCGTGGTCATGGCCGAGGGCCGAGAAATCACGCCGGAAGACCTTGAGCTGGACGAAGTCGAGATCCAAGAAGTTCCATTCGATCTGCGCGAGGTGCGTGAAGTCGCGGAAAAGCAGGCCATCAAGCGTGCTCTGTACTTTAGCGAGAATAACCTGACACGAACGGCAGAGCTGCTTGGCATTACCCGACCGACGCTTTACAACTTAATGAAGAAGAATCGTATCCCTCATTGAGTTCGGTGCATTTGCCGCTTCCCCCCTTTGCTGTGCACGTCGTTCGGAGACCGATATGAATGAGAACCTAACAGCAATTGCTGGACGACCAGGGTTGCTCGCTTTCGCGATCCTGTTGCTGCCTTTAACTGTCGCGTCGGATGACGCGATACCGCTGGAGCGGGCGACAGCGCTCTTCGGTGACGGGCGCTATGTGGCCGCGGAGATTGTGTTGAAGAATCTCCTGCGTGAAGATCCAAGTCTGATCGATGCTCGCCTGATGCTCGGCCAACTATACCTCCGGAATCAAAATGGTGCCGCGGCGGAAAAGGAACTGCTGCGCGCAAAGGAGTTGGGTGCGCAGCCGACGCGCTGGCGTTCCGGTCTTGCGGAGGCTTATATTCAGCAAGGACGGTTTCGTCTCGCGCTATCTCTGCTCGATGACGAGGTTTCATCCGAGGTCGGGACAGAGCTAGCGTTGCGCGGTCGTGCACTGCTGGGTCTCGGAGAATTCGATCAGGCGAAGGCGGCCTTTGCTGGAGCCCTTGAACGCGCCCCTGGAGACAAGGTTGCGGCCTCTGGTTTAGTGCAGCTGGCGGTGTTGACAGGCGACACGGACATCGCTGGGGAGACCTCCGCCGCACTTGCCGAACAGTTTCCCGATGATTCGGACGTCATGTTGTTGCGAGCGGAGGTCCTGCGCCAGATGGACGACTCGCGGGCCGCCATCGATCAGTTCAAGGCCGTCTTGGCGCAAGAGCCGGAGAATCTGCGCGCCCTCCTTGGGCGTGCGACCATTTACGTGCGCCTGCTGGAGTTTGAAAAGGCGCGCGCCGATCTGGACTCTGCTGACAGGCTGCAGCAGGATATCGTGATCGTTGGCTATCTGCGCGGCGTCATCGCGTTCATGGAACGTGACTGGGATCAGGCCGAGTTGCAGCTGCAGCGTGTCAACAGCGCTCAGCCGAATCATCTCCAGAGCCGGTTGCTGTTGGGAATCGTCAGCTACGCTCGCAACCAGCTTCAGATGGCCGACGAGTACCTTTCTGCCATCGTCACTGCGATGCCCGGCAATGTACAGGCGGTTAAGGTATTGGCCGCGACCAGGCTCAAGCTGCGCGAGCCCGAGGCAGCTATCGAGTTGCTCGAACCCCTCGAAACCGGCGATGATCCTCAGATCATGGCGCTCTTGGGCAGTGCTTATATGCTGGCTGGCGACCCGGAGCGGGGCCAATCGTGGCTCCACCGCGCCGTGGAAATGGCCCCCGACGTCGCCGCACTACGTACACAATTTGCGCTCACGCTGATCGCCGGCGGTAATACCGTCGATGCGATCGAAGAACTGGAGACGGCCGTGGAGCTGGGCCAGGACGTGCTTCAGGCTGACGTACTCTTGGTACTGGCGCAGCTCAAAGAAGAGCGCTACGACGAGGCGATTGGTGCCAGTATCGCGCTGGAGAACCGGCGCCCAGGCAACCCAGTCGCTCCTAATCTCACCGGATTGGCATTCTTGGCCGAGGGGAAGCTTGACGAAGCGCGCGCCCGATTCGAGCGCGCGCTGGAGGTAGACCCAGATTTTAGCACCGCGCTGATCAACATGGCGCGTGTCGATATCGCAGGTGATGACGCCGCGGCTGCCGCGGCGCGCTATCAGCGCGTGTTGGAAAAAGACCCCCGCAATCTCGCCGCGCTGCTCGGAATGGCCGGACTCGCGGAGCGGCGCAATGATGATGCCGCGCTATTGAAATGGCTCAACAAGGCTCAGGATACTAACAGCGCCGCAATCCAGCCGGGCCTGCTGCTGGTCGGCTTTCACATCAACCGCCGGGACTACCTGCGGGCACTAACTGTTGCCACCAACCTGGCTGCGCGTTTTCCGGATGATTTGGACGTGCTGCGGGTATTGGGTCGGACCCAGACCCTTGCGGGGCAGGAAACGAGCGCGATACTGACCTTCGATCAGATCCTTCAAAAGCGGCCCGACGATGCGCGCATTCATTATCTCCGTGGAGGCGCGCAGCGGAAGGCCAAAGACTATGCTGCCTCGGCGGACTCGTTCCGCCGCGCGATGGAGCTGGAGCCCGACTTTTTCGACGCGCGAGTTGCACTCGCGTCCGTATTGCTCGCGGCGAGGGATCATTCGGGTGTATTGTCTGTGGCGCGGGCACTGCAACGGGATTACCCAGATCGAGACACGGGTTTTCACATTGAGGGCACGGCGCAACTTGCGGCTCACACGCCGGAATCGGCCGTAGCGCCTCTGAGAAAGGCTTTCGCGCTGCAGCCAAATCCTGAGGCCGTGCGTCAACTTGCCCAGGCTTATGTCGAGTCGGGTAGTCAGACCGAGGCGATCGCTATACTGGAACAATGGGCTAGCGATGAGCCAAAGGATCTTGGCTCCCAGGCCCGCCTCGCGATGCTTCTCCATGGGCAGGGCATGGAGGATCGTGCGTTAGCACTCTATGAGCATCTGAATGGAGCCGGCGACGCTAATCCCGTAATCCTCAATAATCTTGCCTGGATACTCTACGAGCGCGCCGATCCGCGTGCGTTGGAGATTGCGGAAAAGGCCTATGAACTGAATCCAAATCGTCCAGAGGTTGCGGATACACTTGGCTGGATCCTTTATAACCGGGGCAAACCGGACCGCGGCCTGCGCATACTGCAAGAGGCTCATCTAGCCTATCCAGCGCATACCGAGGTAGCCTATCACACCGCGGTCGCCCTCGATGGCATGGGGCGCGGGAAGGAGGCGGTGAAGATCCTGCGCCGGCTGTTACGCGAACATCCCAACGCGGATCAGGCGCCGGCCGCACAGGCTTTGTTGGACGAGCTGACTGTGAAAGAAACCAGCTGAAACGACCGGCCGCCAAGCTAACCGGTCACCAGTTCAGGAAAATGCGCGTAGACCGCGCAATGCCAAGAGCGCTGCCCCATCGGCGGCATCCTGTCGCTCAGCGGCTACAACCGTCACGCCGAGGATGCGCCGACGTATCCCAGTCCATACGGCATTTCGGGCTCCCCCGCCTGTGGTGAGCACCCGATCTGGCGCCGCTGCTCCTAGTTCGACGAGGCGTGCATAACCGTCGCGTTCGATACGGGCGATTCCCTCAAACAGCTCGTGCAGGAACTGCGCGTCGTCCTTTGGACGCGGCGACAGCCTCGGCGCCATGTTGGGATCCGCGACGGGGAAACGCTCTCCCAAGGCGGGCAGCGGGTAATAGTTCATGCGGGAGGTAGTGCTCGGATCAATCGATCGCGACAGAGCGTCAATCCGTGCATCGTCGAAAAACTGTCGAAGCACCGCTCCGCCGCTGTTGGAAGCGCCTCCGATCAGCCAGCGTTCGCCGATGCGGTGGCTGTAAACTCCGTAACGCGGCGCTGTCACGGGTCGTTCGGCTATTAGCTTCAGCACCAGCGTGCTGCCAAGACTGGTCACCGCGTCGCCGCACCGATCGGCGGCTGTCGCTATCACAGCCGCCGTGCTGTCCGTAGTACCGGCGCAAAGCATAAGGTTGTTTGTGAGCCCGGTGAGTCTTGCGACCTCCGGGTCAATCAGGCCCAACGGGGTTCCTGGCGGGTGCACGCGCGGCAGCGAGACTGACGAAGGCAGTAGTCGTTCTAGCCAGCTGGGCCAGGCTCGCGCGCCCGGATCGAAGCCGAGCTTTAGGGCGTTGTTCCAATCACTGTCGCCGAAGTAACCGCGCAGTCTGCCGAGGACCCAATCCGCCTGGTGCAGCGCCAGCGTCGTCGAGGCCGGTTGATTATGTGCAGAAAGATGCAACAATTTGGCGAGGCTGGAACCAGCGCCGCGGGCGGCGGATGCGGCAGGGGCGACACGGTCGATCTGGTCGGCCGCCGCGCGGGAGCTGCGGTCGTTATACATCAGCGCAGGACCCAACGTGGTTCCGTCCGGGGCGCACAAGAGCAGCGTTGCCGATGTGGCGTCGACGCACAACGCGCAATGCCGGGCGCTTTGGAGGATCTTGCGATCAAGCGTTGCGGCGAGTTGGCGTAACACCTTCAATGTGGCGTCCCACCAGAGCTCCGGATCCTGCTCGACCCGACCCTCCGCACCGCGTGTCGGTTTGGGCAACCCGACCTCGGCCATGCCCAGCCGCTGTTCAAGCGAGTTGATCGCCACGGCCCGACAGCCGGACGTGCCGATGTCGAGGCCTATACCCAGTGCGGCTGTCACGGGAGCGTGATGGGTGGAGAAGGGTCCCAATCCGGTGCGCGATGCTCGACGACGATGGTCGTATAGATACCACCGCGGACATTGAACTCGGCGGTCAGACGCATGAAGCGTGGTGACGTGACTGCGGCCAGTTCGGCCAAGATTCGGTTTGTCACGTCCTCGTGGAAGGCGCCCTCGTCACGAAATGACCAGACATAGAGCTTCAGCGATTTGAGCTCTACGCACAGCGCCTCGGGGACATATTCCAAGATCAGCTCGGCGAAGTCCGGCTGGCCAGTTTTCGGACACAAACACGTGAACTCGGGTACCCTGATACGCACCGTGTAGTCGCGCTCGGGCCGGGGGTTGACAAATGTCTCGAGGGTCTTGCTCGGGGCTGTGTGCATGCTCGGATCTCCTAAACGGCGTAATGCCCGCCGTAGCTTGGGGGCGAGACTAAGAAAAAACCCCAAACTTTAACAGGCTCCAAGCGGAAGTTTGCCGCGGCATTTCTACGGGTGTCGCGGACCGGAGTCCAACCCGAACTTGTTCGTTGAAATCGCCTTAAGTATCTTGCTGGGATGCGGCTCGAAAAAATCAAACTCGCCGGTTTCAAGTCCTTTGTGGACCCCACGACCGTGCCATTTCCGAGCAATTTGGCCGGGGTCGTGGGACCGAACGGCTGCGGTAAGTCCAATGTCATCGACGCCGTACGTTGGGTCATGGGCGAGAGCTCGGCCAAGATGCTGCGTGGCGAGTCCATGGCTGACGTCATCTTCAATGGCAGCACCGGTCGAAAACCGGTGGGTATGGCCAGCATCGAGCTGACCTTCGACAACGCGGACGGCCGCGCCGGCGGCCAGTTTTCCGCCTTCAATCAGATCGCCGTCAAGCGCCAGGTCTCGCGCGACGGCCAATCGATCTACTTTCTCAATGGCTCGCGCTGCCGCCGGCGTGATATTCAGGATTTGTTTCTCGGTACCGGATTAGGCCCGCGAAGTTACGCGATCGTCGAGCAAGGCATGATCTCGCGCTTCGTCGAAGCCAAACCGGACGAGCTCCGGCTCTTTATCGAAGAGGCGGCAGGTATTTCCAAATATAAGGAGCGCCGTCGCGAGACCGTGACTCGTATGCGCCACACGCGAGAGAATTTGGAACGTTTGAATGACCTGCGCGATGAGGTCGGCAAGCAACTCCTGCACCTGGAACGCCAGGCTGCGACGGCGGAAAAGTACCGCGGTCTAAAGATCGAAGAACGGCATTTGGAAGACCAGCTCATGGCCCTTCGTTGGCGAGACCTCGATCGCCACATCGGCGAACGCGACCGTGTGCTCGGCGAAGTCGAGGTGGCGCTGGAGGCGAGGCGTGCAGAGCAGCGCGGCGTCGAGGCCGCTATCGAATCCCATCGGGACGCCTATGCCGATGCGTCCGATCACTTCAACGCCGTGCAGGGGCGCTACTACGCGGTTGGAGCCGAAATCGCCCGCTTGGAGCAGGCCATGCAATTCGCCAAGGAGACCCGAATCCGACAAGAGAGTGAGTTGGGCCGCGTCAATCGCGAGCTCGGCGACGCCGAGTCCCACATGGAGCGGGATCAAAACAGGCTCACGGGGCTCGATGCCGAGTTGGTGCGAGATCTGCCGCTGCTGGAAGGGGTCGCGGAGCAGTTCGAGGTCGCGCAAGGGCGCCTGGTAGAGGCCGAGGTCCGGCTCGATGCATGGCAGGGGCAGTGGGATACCGTGCAGCAGCGGCTTTCCGCGCCCGCCGAACGGGCTCAGACCGAACGTGGGCGTATCAATAATCTCGAGCAACGTCTCGAACAGGAGGCTCAACGCGACGCGCGGATGGAGCAGGAACTCGGCCGTCTGGAAACGACTCAATTGGAGACGCGGCTTTCCGCGCTGGACGAACGTTCGGACGGGCTCGATGAGCAGATTGCCGCCGCCGCTGACGAACAGACTGCCGCCGGTGAAGCGCTGCGGCAAATCGATGACGAGCGCCACGCCTTGGTGGGGCGGCTCGATGCCGCGCGCACCGAGTTGCAGACGTGTCGGGGGCGACAGTCATCGCTGGAAGCCCTGCAAGACGCGGCATTGGAGCACGATGACGATGCGGTGGCTGCCTGGATCGAACGCCACGAACTGCAGGATGTGCCGCGTTTGCTCGACGCCATCGAAGTCGACGCTGGCTGGGAGCAGGCCGTCGAGGCCGTGCTGGAAGATGCACTGGGCGCCCTTTGCGTCCAAGATCTCGACTTCCATGGGCGCGACCTCGACTGCGGTCCGCTGATGCTGTTGGGCACGTCATCCAATGCGGCGGAACCGGGGGATGAAGACCAGCTGCTTGCGCGCGTGCGCTGTCCATGGCCAATGGACGGGCTGCTCGCCGATATCAGAGTCGCTGAGGCGACCGCCGACGCGCTGGCAAGACGCGCCCAACTTGCACCTGGTGAGCGTATCGTCGCTCGTGACGGGAGCCTCATCGGCCGTGACTGGATGCGCAGCGCGGCGCGAGGACCGCGCAGTGCCGGCAGCATTGGCCGGGCTGAGGAGTTGCGTGCCTTGCAGGGCGCCAGCGACGAACTGGAACAAGCCATCGCGGATTTAGCCGAGCAACAGGACGCATTGGCGGCGCGACGCCACGAACTGGAGCAGGAGCGAGAGGCTGCATTGCAGCGCGTCGGTCGGCTGAGCCGCGAACGCGCGTCGCTCGACGCCGAGCTTGGCGCCGGACGTTCGCGCCTGGAGCATTTTCAAGAGCGACGCAAGACCTTGTCGCTGGAGCGCGCAGAGCTGGTTGCGGATCGCGCCGAGGCGCTGGAGGAGATCCAAGCGGCCCGCGAGCGCCTCCACGAGGCATTGGAGCAGACAGAAGAGCTCACCGCCCGGCGCGATGCCTTGTCCGCGACGCGCGACGCACTGCGCGCGGATGTCGGTTCCGCCCGCGCTGAGGAAGGT
>JBATTL010000586.1:0-13547 GCA_049670525.1 Thiohalocapsa sp.
AATGGTGCCACCGGGGGTCTCGTACCAGCCGCGGGACTTCATGCCGACGTAGCGATTCTCGACGATGTCGGCGCGGCCTATACCGTTCGCACCACCGATCCGATTCAACTCCGCCAGCACCTCGGCCGGTGTCATGGGCTTGCCGTTGATCTCGGTGATGTCGCCATGGGAGAAGCTGAGTTCGATCTCCGTGGGTTGGTCCGGGGCGTCCTCGGGCGCCACCGTCCAGCGCCACATGTCCCGGCCAGGCTCGACCCAGGGGTCTTCCAGGTCATAGCCCTCGTAGGAGATGTGAAGCAGGTTGGCGTCCATGGAGTAGGGCGATTTGCTGCCGTCGCGTTTCATCTCCACCGCGATGCCGTGTTGGGCGGCGTAGGCCATCAGTTTTTCGCGCGACAGCAAATCCCATTCGCGCCAGGGGGCGATGATCTTGATGTCCGGATTCAGGGCGTAGGCGCCGAGTTCGAAACGGACCTGATCGTTGCCCTTGCCGGTGGCACCGTGGGAGACCGCGTCGGCGCCGGTTTCTGCGGCGATCTCCACCAGGCGCTTTGCAATCAGCGGTCGGGCGATGGACGTGCCGAGCAGGTACTCACCCTCGTAGATGGCGTTGGCGCGGAACATCGGATAGACGAAATCGCGCACGAATTCTTCGCGCAGGTCTTCGATATAGATCTCCTGGATGCCCGCGGCCTCGGCCTTGGCTCGGGCCGGCTCAACTTCCTCACCCTGGCCGATGTCGGCGGTGAAGGTGACCACCTCACAGCCGTACTCCTCTTTCAGCCATTGCAGGATCACCGAGGTGTCTAGCCCGCCAGAGTAGGCGAGTACTACTTTGTTTGCCGCGTTGCGCGCCATCTGAGAGCTCCGATTGCAAATCAATCCGCCAGTATAAGCCGCTGATGGCCTTCGCTGGGAGTGTCGTGAGTCGAGCGGCGTGAGCGCCTGGTTTGATTTCATTTCGACCCGAATCTGTCGTGGCGCGACGATTTGGCTGTCGGACCGGTTTTCGGTCCAGACGGCAGGGTTGCGTCGCTCTCAGAGTTTTCGAATGAACGCTTCCAGGGCTGCGACGAAGGCATCGGGTTGCTCCGCGTAGACCCAATGCCCGGCGTTGGCGATCGCCCTCAGTCGTGCAAGTGGAAACCGACGGCGAATCGCCGCGAGGGCGTCGGCGCCGACATAGTCGGACCCGGTGCCGTACAGGAAGAGCGCCGGCCCCGCGAACTCATCCTCCCCCTCGTCTGGAAACCCGCGGATAGCGGGCAGGCCGGCCGCGATGCTGGATAGGTTGAATCGCCAATCCCAAGCGTCGCCATCGCGACGCAGATTCTGCAACAGGTAACCCCTGACTGATGGGTCCGGGATTGCGGCCCTGAGTCGTCGGTCCGCATCGCCGCGGCTGGTGACGTCTTGCAGTGGCAACGCGATCAGAGCGTCGATCAGCGTCTCGAACCCGCTCGGGTAGACGACCGGCGCAATGTCAACCACGCCGACGGCCTCGACGCGCTCGGGATGGCGCAGTGTCAGGCACATGGCTGCCTTGCCGCCCATGCTGTGGCCGACGACGATGGCTCGTTCGACCCCCTCGCGCTCAAGCAATGCGAGCAGATCGTCGGCCATCAAGGCGTAAGCCATGAGCGGGTCATGCGGGGACTGGCCATGATTGCGGAGGTCCGGCACCAGCACGGGACGCCGCTGCGCTAGGCGGCGCGCGATGCCGTGCCAATTGGCGCTGGAACCGAACAGGCCATGTAGCAGGACCAGCGGTGTCGCGTCTGGTGCGTCGCCATACCGGCGTACATGCAGTCGAACCGTTGCCATCCGATCGTCTCTGAACTGTAAAAAACCTTATTTATCAGATTTTTAATTGAATCTTCATGCGGATTCAATGGCCTCGCAACAAATCGCGTAGACCATGGCGAGCATTCTTTCTGAGCCGGGGTAACCGCCATGAGTCGAGTTGAACGACTGAGCTCACTGAAGTATCGCAGCATTTGGATCTCCGACATTCACCTGGGTTTTCGTGGCTGTCGGGCCGAGTTGGTACTGGATTTCCTCCGAGCCACCGATTGTCGGCAGCTATATCTGGTGGGTGACATCGTCGATGTATGGGCGCTGCAAAAGGGGATGTATTGGCCCCAGGCCCATAGCGACGTCGCACGGGCCCTGTTGGACAAGGCGCGCGATGGTGCCGAGGTGACCTATGTGCCCGGTAATCACGATGAGTTGTTCCGCGAACATATCGGTTCGGATTTCGGTCGAGTTGCCGTCCGCGACGAGGTCGTCCACACCACCGCGGACGGACGCCGGCTGCTCGTACTGCACGGCGACCGGTTCGATCGGGTTGTCCAGCACGGCCGCTGGCTGGCGATCCTCGGGTCGCGCCTCTACGATCTACTCCTTGGGATTAGTCACCGCCTCAACGCGATACGCCGACGCTTCGGTCTCGGCTATTGGTCATTGGCTGCCTTTTTGAAGTACCGGGTAAAGAACGCGGTCAACTACATCGGCAACTTCGAGCGGGCCGTCGCGGACGAGGCTCGGCGGCGCGACTTGGACGGCATGATCTGCGGGCATATACACCACGCTGAGATCCGCGATATCGACGGTGTCACCTATCTGAACTGTGGTGACTGGGTCGAGAGCTGCACCGCCCTGGTAGAGCACCATGACGGCAGAATCGAACTGATGCGCTGGACCGAAGCAAGACGGGTGTTGGGGGCCGAATGGGTGCAGCCGTCGCCGGAGCCATTGCCGGAAATGGCGCGCGCGGGTTGAAACGATTCGCGGTCGACTCGCGGACTGCGGTCAGGCGATCATCGCCCGGTAACGCTCCCAATCGAACGCCGGTCCTGGATCGGTCTTGCGTCCAGGCGCGATTTCGCTGTGGCCGACGATACGCTCGGGTGAGATGGCCTGGAATCGTTGCATGATTTCCTTGGTGACCTGCGCCAGGCAGACGTATTGGGCGTCGGTGAAAGGGCTGTCGTCGGCGCCCTCGAGTTCGATACCGATGGAATAGTCGTTGCAAGCGGTGCGGCCGTGGAAGCAGGAATCACCGGCATGCCACGCACGCTTGCGCAGGTCGACGAACTGGACCAATTCGCCGTCACGGCGGATCAAAAGATGGGCTGAAACTCGCACCCTGGCAATGCGCGCAAAGTAGGGATGCGCCGCAGTGTCCAGGCGATTGTGGAAGAGTGACTCGATCCAAGGCCCGCCAAACTCGTTGGGTGGCAAGCTGATATTGTGGATGACAAGCAGGTCGATACTGGCCCCGTCGGGGCGCTCCTCATGGTTCGGTGATGGTGACTGCCGCGCCTGGGGCAGTCGGCCGATCGACCGATCTTCAGGTTCTGGCACGCGAGACATCAATCCTTTGGCATCATGCCTTTGATGACCAAGTCGGTCAGGCTGACGATGCCGACGATCTCGCCCCGCTCCAGGACCGGTGCGCGGGACAGTTCGAAGCGCGCGAACAGCCGGGCGCAATAACGGATGTCCATATCCGCGGGCACGCTGATCAGCGGCTTGGACATGATCTCGTAGATGTTCACGCGATCCGGCGCTCGGTCCTTGGCCAGCACTTGCCTGGCAATGTCTGAAATGACGACCATGCCGAACTCGTCGTCGTCGTGTCGCTTGCGCACCACGAGCGACTTCGTATCCACGTGCTGCATCTGCTCCAGGGCACTGGCGACGGTGTCCATACCGTCGACCATGTCGAAGTCTTTCTTCATGACGTCGCGAATGCGGATCGTCTTGTGCTCGCTCATGGTCAGAATTCCTCCTGCACTTTCTCAGAGAGCACCCGGATCTGATGGCTGATGCCGACCGCGTCCTCAACGTCGACCTGGAAGGCGATGCCGGAGCCTGCCTCTTCCTCGAAACGCCCCACCTTGGCGATCGTTTCGAGGATGCTCCGGGCCATATGCTCCTCCACAAGCAGCAACAGCACGTCGCGTTGGGTTTCCAGATTCAGGCCGAAGAAGGTCTTTTGCTGCTCGGCGCCCTCGCCTCGGGCCTGGCTGATGACGGTGGAACCGGTGGCCCCCGCGGTTCGTGCCGCCTCCAGCACGGCCGGAGTTTCGGTGCGCTCGACGAGCGCGATGATGAGTTTGAAATGCATCCTCAGACCTCCTCGTTTTCGGCCGCGCGCCGTTTGCTAAAGCGGACATAGAGCTCGCTGAACTGCGCGTAGGCCATCACGGACATGATGGGAAACAGACTGGCGAAGGCGATCAACCCGAAACCGTCGAGCAGTGGGTTGCGACCGGGAATGTTGCTGGAAAGGCCTAGACCCAATGCCGCCACCAGGGGGACTGTGACGGTCGATGTGGTCACGCCTCCGGAATCATAGGCCAACGCAATGATCGTACGGGGCGCAAAAGCGGTCTGGATAAGCACTAGCACGTAGCCGGTAATAATGTAGTAGTGAAGCGCTGTACCGCTGACGATACGGTAAGCCCCGAGGGAGATGCCGATGGCGACGCCGAAGGCGACCGCGATGCGTAATCCCCAGGTCCCTACGGCACCGGCTGAGACTTCGTTCGCCTTGATCGCCACTGCGATTAGCGACGGCTCCGCGATGGTGGTCGCGAAACCGATGGAAAAAGCAAACACGTAGACCCAGAGATAGGCCTGCCAATGCGCGCGTTGCGTGACCTCGTCGCCGACGAGCCCGAGAAACTCCGGCGCCGTGAGTTGCGCCGCCATCAGCTTGCCGAGCGGGAACAGCGCCGTCTCGAGTCCTTGGATAAAGAACGCGAGACCCAGCAGAACAAGCACGAAACCCGTCAGTATGCGGCCGAGGTTCGGAATGGGCCTGCGGAGAACCAGTACCTGAAAGCCGATCAGGATCGCGATGATCGGCAGCACATCGTCAACGGTGGCGCAAACCGGAACGAATTGGTCAAGAATGCAAACGCTATCCATCAGATGATCATGCTCGGTCAAATGACGATGCCGTACGCCATGACGAAGATCATGGGCGTCAAGGATGCGAACGCGATGAGCCCGAAGCCGTCAATCATCGGGTTGCGGCCCTCAATACTTGATGCCAACCCGACGCCCAGGGCGGTGACCAACGGCACGGTGATGGTCGAGGTGGTCACGCCGCCGGAGTCGTAGGCGATGCCGATGATCTCCCGCGGTGCAAACGCGGTCATGACGACTACACCCAGATAACCACCGATAATCAGATATTGGATTGGCCAACCGCGGAGGATGCGCAGGACGCCAATGACGATGGCAAGCCCGACAGCGAATGCGACCGTATACCGCAGTCCTTCCGCGTAGGTCGACTGCGCCAAGTCCGTGGCGGCGATCATGCCTCCATTTGCGGCGACCTCGGCGGCCTCGTCCGCGACCGCAATCAGCGCCGGTTCCGCAACCGTGGTGCCGAATCCTAGGCTGAACGCGAACGCCAATAGCCAGAACAGGCTGCCCTTTCGAGCGAAATCCCACGCCATTGTTTCGCCGATGGGAAAGAGACTGAGTTTGAGGCCTTGCACGAACAACGTCAGCCCGATGACGACCATGGCCGTGCCAAGGGCAAGATCAAGCAGGTTCGGAATCGGCTCGCGTAGCACGACGAACTGGAAGAACGCGATAACGGCAACGATCGGCGCGAGATCGCGAAGGCTATCGACGAGCGACCCAGACATCTGGGTGGCAAAGGTCTTCAGCATCGGTTGCGTGACGCGGGGGCCCAATACACGAACGCGATTGCGGACAGGATTAGCATGAGCGACTTTGCGTGAATTAAGCGCCGGCCTGGGCCGGTTCGATTTGGTGTTCGCGGCAGGGCTATGGTACTAAACTTCAAGGCTCTGGCATCTGGCTTATCATGCCTCGGCGCCCTTCAGCGATGAGCCGCCTGGAGTTGTAACGCGTGGCACCATGATCGACAAGAAAACTCAACAGCGTCCCGGCACGGAGCCGAAGAGCGATCCGGCGGCGCTGAAACGGATGGTCGAGCACTGTACTGCGGCGCTTCAACGGATATTGCCCCCGCTCCTCGATGCCGCATGCCAGCGTGTTGAAGAAACGTTGCACGGCCTCGCCGACAAGGCGGAGAGCGATAAGCTGTACGTCGGCTATTTCGAAGCGCTGCGGCTTGTACGGCAGCAGGGCGCGAGTCTGAGTCGCCGTTGCCTGCACAATATATCGGCCTCCGCCATACTGCCGCAGTCCGCGGCGCGCGGGCCGGATAGCGCGCAAGATCAGGTCACAGCGGAACCCGAGGAACTGAAGCTCGTCCAGGACAATGACTTAGAGGAGACGCTTGTCCTGTCAAACATGATATCCAAGGCGGAGAACCGCTATCAGGACCAGTTGAGGAGCCTCAATCGCCATTTCGCCGTGCTCAGCGGTGGGCGTAGCCTGAAGCAAGAGGAGATCCCGATCAGTCCGACCGCGATCTGCACGGCCTTTGGTTCTGCGGTCAAGTCTGTCTCCGACCTTGAGCTGTCAACGCTCCTGGTCATCTACAAGGTTTTCGACAAGCAGGTGATGGATAACCTCGACGGTGTCTACGACGCCTGCATCGAGTTTGCCGTGTCGCAAGGGATGGCGACCAAGCGGGGTCGATACCGGGTCATGCGTGAAGACTCGGGCATGCGTCCGGCCGCGGTTGACGATCATGCAAACACCAAACGAATGGACCAGCGGGGCGTAGCTGGAGACAGGGCCGCAGACGATTCCGGTTCACCTATGCAGGCCAATTTCGCGTCCGCCGCGCTGCAGGATACGGATGCCGACAGCGAATCGGAGCCAAAGGCAACGGAGGCCGCCGCCGATGCTGATTCGGGGGCAGTGGCTGGACTTGAGACAGGCCGGTCTGAGTCCACGAATCGTGTAGCAAGCCGCGTGCCTTCCTATGAGCAACTCCGTCTCTTGTTGCGCGAGGGCCGTCGGGAGGTGGCGATTCCGACCGGGGCCCGGTTCGTTGGTACCGACGAATTGATCGCGGTGCTGTCACGGCTCCAACGTGGGATAGAGCCCGATGCAGACTCTACGCTCGTGCCTGGCGACTTGCGTCAAAGGCTTGCGGGAGAACTCGGGGTCTCCCAAGGTTCATCTCGATCATCGGCCGATGGCGAGGGCTGCAGCCTGGTGCGTGCGGATGAGGACACCATGGATCTGGTGTTCTTGTTGTTCGAGCAGGTTCTCGCGGCCTCGGATGTGCCTGATTCAATCAAAGTGGTCATTAGCCGGCTACAGATTCCATACGTCAAGATCGCGATCATGGATCAACGCTTCTTTGACGACGTCGACCATGCGGCCAGGCGCCTGATTAACCGGATTGCGGAGGCGTCTCTGGGCTGGAACGACGATCGTGATCGCGGCGACGACGGTTTGTATGGGCATGTCGTGTCCATCGTTGAGCGCATTGTCACGGAGTTTCATACAGACCCGCGTTTGCTCGAAAGCCTGGACGCGGAGTTTGCAGCGTACCTCCGCGATCATCTGCGCCTGGCCAGACTCGCGGAATTGCGAACTGTTCGTGGCCTGGGTGCGCGCGGGGAACGTCACGCAATGCGGCGCAAGGTTAAGCGGCTCATCGATGAGCGCCTGCAGCAGGAGACGGATATTCCCGCTGTCGTTGTCTCCATCATCATCGAAGGATGGGTGGAAGTCATGCTCGATGCCTACACCCGTGCCGGGGAGAACAGCGAGGCTTGGCGGCATTCGATCGGCGTCCTCGATCGCTTGATCTGGAGTATTCTGCCAAAGCGCGATCCGGCGGAGCGGCGCGCGTTGCTGCGTGGTATCCCGGAATTGCTTCGAGATTTACGCTCCGGGATGTCGGGGGTTATTTCTGATCCCCAGCGCGTGGGTCGCTGGCTCAAGGAGTTGCAAGTTGCGCACATCGCCGTCCTGCGTGGTCCCGCTGGTTCGGAGGCCGCCGAGCCTGCAGGAACCCGGATCTCCGCGCTATCGTCTGATGACCAACCCGACGATTCCGGTACTGACGAGAACAGCGTACCGGTTGGCACCTGGATCGGGATCATGCGCGATGACGACCAATGGTTTCGCGTCAAACTCGCCTGGCGCAGCGACGACGGTGAGGACCTGCTGTTCGTCGACCGCCTTGGACGGAAGGGTTTCGAGATGACCAAGCAGGAGCTCGAGACGCTCTTCGGGCAAGGGATTGCCGAAATCATCGGAGACGGGAGGCCGCCGCTCATGGACCGGGCGATGGACGCGGTATTTCAGTCGCTGAGTGCGCGCGAAGCCTAGTCCTACCCGGATGAAGAGATGAATGGGATCGGAACCTATTGTTACTACTCATCCAATCGCTGATCTGTGCCACGAGCGCCTCGAATCTATCCCTGATGTCCCACAGTAACCCCGTTCCGTCCATTCTGTCCGAGTTGCTCCCCGACCGGGGGCTCATCGAGGCGCACGTGCGCACGGCGCTGATCGAAGATGTCGGCAGCGGGGATATTACCGCGTCGCTGCTGCCGGAACAGCAGCATGCGCGGGCTGAGGTGATCACTCGGGAGTCCGCTGTGCTCAGTGGCCGCGCTTGGTTCGATGCGGTTTTTCGGCTGCTCGACGACGAACTGTCCATCGACTGGTTTGCCGCTGACGGTGAACGCATCGAACAAGGGCAGGTGCTTTGCCGCCTGTCCGGGCGCCTGCGGACGTTGCTCACCGGGGAACGCACCGCGTTGAACTATCTCCAGACTTTGTCCGGCACCGCGACACGTGCGAGCCACTATGCTGAAGCGGTCAGCGGACTGCCCGTGCGCATCCTCGACACTAGAAAGACCTTGCCCGGGCTGCGCCGCGAGCAAAAGTATGCCGTTGCCTGCGGTGGTTGTCACAATCATCGCATCGGCCTGTTCGACGCGATCCTAATCAAGGAAAACCACATCCTTGCCGTCGGATCCATTGCCGCTGCGGTCACGGCGGCGCGCTGTCTGAATGCGCGTGTTCCCGTCGAGGTGGAGGTCGAGTCCCTCGACGAACTCGAACAGGCCCTGGCCGCGGGCACTGAGCGGGTGCTGCTGGACAACTTCGAGCTGGACATGCTTCGTCGCGCCGTGCGACTCACGGCGGGTAGAGCACGACTTGAGGCATCCGGCGGCATCACCTTGGACCGTCTGCGCCCCATTGCAGAGACTGGTGTCGACGATATTTCCGTTGGTGACCTGACCAAGGGCGTCGAGGTTGTCGATCTGTCCATGCGCTTGATGCGCCATCGGGGATGACGGCGTCTCGGACACCACCACCGCCGGACTGCGCAGCGACTAAGGGAAGCGCTGAAAAATTCAACGCTTCCTGTGCGAGGCTGCCTTTGTGGGGCAGGACGCCCTGCGCCGATTTTCGGCGTGGGTGGCCGACAAAGCAGGATGTCCCTAGACCTGAGCGCGACGAGGTTGCGATCTGACTATTGTGTGGTCCATAACGATAGAAATTAAATATTGTGAAATTAATGAAATGCTAATATTATACTCTCCACGTTGACGGCACATAGCGCCAACGCGTGCTAACCCAGACAACTATATTCGGAGAGAACAGATGAAAAAGCTTGCTACTGCTGCTGCGATCGCCGCGCTGCTCGGCGTGTCCGCTTCCGCGAATGCCTGGTGGGGTCCTGGCTACGGTGGTCCGGGGGGCTGGGGCAACAATGGTTGGGGCGACGGCATGGGCGACATGTTTAGCGATATGTTCGGCGACGGCTACGGCGACTTCAACATGAGCATGTCGGGCGGTGGACGTGGCTATGGTAGCGGTCGCGGTCGCGGTTACGGTTACGGTCGTGGCTATGGCTACAACAACCCGTACTACGGTGGGTATGGCTACGGCGCTCCCTATGGATATGGCGTTCCTTACGGCGGTTACGGCTATCCTTATGCAGCGCCGGTTGCGCCGATGGCTCCTGCCGCACCTGCGCAGCCTGAAGCCAAGTAACCAGTCTCCGGACCAGTCACAGGCTTTGATGAGCTGATTATGCTGGAGTTGTATGTGCACAGGGATGTGCTATCCCATTGTCCCCCATGTTTGCCACGTGCTGTGGGAGCGCCGGCCACCGCGCCGCCTTATTGTATTGCTTAGCCTATCTAGCGGCGGGCGTGAATTCGCCGCATCCGCCTGTCCTGTGATTGCATTTCTTATCCCTTATCTATATCCCTTACTTATTTCTTCCGCCGAGAACAGCGCGGTGAACCGGGTGACGCATCCTGCCGAAGTGACACCTGTATTTCCGAGATTTTGGCCGTCCATGATCACCGAGGATGTTAACCCCCCCAGCGAGGATGTTAAGCCCCTAGTATGCGGCTGAGGATGAGTTCGCAAAGCAGATCAGGCTGCTCGTGAATAAGCTCGTGGCCGGCATCCGGAATCATGACGACTCGGACGCGGTCGGGATACTCCTCGGCCAGCGCCATGGCATTGCTCGGCGGAGCAATCTGATCGTGCTCTCCTTGCAGCACGAGCATCGGTGCTTCACCGCCGTGCCACCAGTCGGACAGTCGGGAGCGGCGAGCTGCGGGGACCTGCCGCAACAGCGCGGACAACGGCGACGCATAGGCCAGGAATTCGGGCATTCGGTTGCCCGGCGCGCATAGGACGCTCTCCATCGCTCGTGCGCGAACAGGCCGAGGCATCCATCGTGAGCCAAAGAACGCGTACTTCCACAACAGCGAAGCCGGCGGCTTTACCTTTCCGCCAGCGGCACAGAGGACGAGGCCGTGAACCAGGTCCGGATACCGGGCGGCCAGGGTGCGAGCGATCCGATTTCCGAATGCTCGACCCAACACCTGGACCCGGCGGTCGCTAAGGCCCTCCAGCGATCGCACGACAAAGGCGGCATCGTCCGCGAAGTCAACCAATGTCGGCGGAGGGCGCAGTGGGCCGGTACTTCCACCGATCCCGCGTAGCTGAATCGCGATCGTCCGCACACCTTTGGTGTTCAGTCGCAGGACCAATTCGTTGAAGTCACTGACCGATCGTCCCAGGCCCGGCAGCAATACGAGCGGTATGCCGGAACCTCGATCAAAGCTCTCGATAGAGACACGACCGCGGGTATAGTGCCGCGACACGCCGATCGCTGGTCGCGGCAGCCTCTGAACCTCGACTCGAGTCAAGACTCCAACGCCTGCAGCTTTGCTTCCGATAGTCCGAATTCTTCAAGGCTGTAACTGTGAACGCCGTGCTTATGCTGGGGGTTCTCGGTGACGTAGCTTGTTAGCCTTGTCTCAAATTCGGGATTAACCCGTACGCCAAATCGCTCATACACGCCAGCGACGGTTCGAACCGGATCGGCGATGAGGTCGTCATACTGCACCTCGTAAATGCGATTGCCATGCTCCGAGTCCTTGGCTCTCCGGGCACCCTTCACCAACTGCTTGACGATTTCCAACGTACGACGTCCGATTTCGTGCTTGTCGATCGAACGGTAGCTGATCGTGTCTAGCGCATTCGTCAAGCTGCACAAAGACGGAACGCAGCGAGCCGGATTGCGATGCAGGTAGACCACCCCGGCATCTGGGAACGTCTTCAGCAGCGACGCCAGTCCGAATAGATGGGACGGCGATTTGAGGATCCAGCGCCCTGCGGAGCCCTGGGTTTGAATGAGTTGCAGTTGCTGTCGGTACTCGACATACGCCTGGTCGATCTCGTCCTGCCCGACGTTGAACAGCCAGGCGCGATAACCAGGAAGCCGCCCGCGAAAGTAGGGCGTCGCGAACGTATTCAGCAGCAACCCCGTGCACTCGTCCGGCCCCTGCGCGTCAAATTCGTGTACCTGCTGGATCTCGGGGATTGCCCGGTAGAGTCCCTTGATCACGCCTTCGGCGGCCTTGATCCTGGGGTCGGGGTTTCCGGCTGGACGAGAAGGCGCGTACGTTTCCCAAAACATCAGCGGGCGACTCGCCGGATCTTGGGCCAGCAGGTTATACATCAGGGTGGTGCCGCTGCGCGGTAATCCGACGACGAAAAGCGGTGAGTCGATCTTTTCACTCAGAATCTCGGGATGCTGCTGCAAGTCTCGGTGCACCTGCATACGATTGGCAACGATGCGCGCGAGCATCTTGCGGGCCACGAGCTTACCGAGGTAGGTCAAATGGGGATCTTGTTCATAGTCACCGATAAGCAACTGGAGCGGTTTTCGGAACCGCCCCGGCCCAAAGTCATCAAGGTTGCAGAGCTTGCGTGCGTCCTTCAGAACGGCCGCTTCGGTCAGGGCACCTGAGGTCGCACCGAAACGGTCCAGCAGCACCCCCAAACGGTTGATGACTCGAATGGAGAAGATCACTTTGGGTCGCTGCGCCAGCGAGACGAATGCTGTAGAGCTGTTCGGACTGGCTCTTTCGTTCTTGGTGATCCGATTCGGGAGATGCTCTGGCAAAACGTTGTCTCCTTGCCTTCCGGCAATCACTTCCTGAAAATCATCGTGGGTAATCTCGATTTTGTTGACACGCATTTAGGCACCGAGCGCAATCGGATAGAACTCGCGCGCTTCTTGACCCACAATCGCACGACGCGTCTTTTCACCAAGCTTGCGGTTGATCCGAATCCAGTAGCGCCGAGCTTTCAATCCGGTGCGAAGTCGTTGCGATCTCCGGTTATACCGGCCAAAAACGCGACGGACTCCAGCAAACCAACACCCAGCCGCCCCTTTGCCTTGCCGTCTCGATCCTTGTCAATGCTTGGGTCGAGCAGAAAGATGACGGAGAGCACTTGGCTCCTGATTCTCGGGATCTTGGTCGAAAAGGCGTCATTCATTGTCTCGATGAACTCGTTGGCCACCAAGGCGTGACTGATATTGGAAGGATGGACGCCGTCCAGACTGAAGAGCCCGCCAAGTAACTGCTTGCGCAGCGGAATCCCAAAAAACTCGGGCGGATCGGACAACTGCTTCTTGAACCATTGGTTGATGTCGACAACCGGCATGCCGAGATCGTCAGCTCGGGCCTGGATAACCTCGTTGAACTCGCCGATGCGGGTCTGTATGTCCGCAATCTCCCCGATGTCGAGTACAAAGCCTGGATCCGCCAAGACGTCGTCGTTGCCCGCAAAGGACATCAAGAACAGAGCAACGATGGAGGTATAGCTTCCCTCGGGCAAGTCCACCGGGAACCCCAGAAATCGTTCGGCTTCGGTATCGTCGACGAGAAAACCGATGGAGGTGATATCAGGAACGTTGGCGAAGACAACCTTGGTACCATTCTCTGAAATCAAGGTGCCGAGGCGGGTTGCAATCTTTGTGTAGCTCGCTTGGAATTCTGCCAATGGGGTGAGTTGGGAAGCATCCAGAGCATTGAAATCGAGCGCGGCGCCGAGGGCATCGTTGGCGCCGATCCAGCAAAGCACGTAGTCCGGAATGACGGATTCGACGTACTCGATCTGCGAAAGTTGGCGCGGGTACAGGACGAGATCAATCTCATCGTTAATCATCTCTCGGGAATCGGCATCACTCCTTTCCGTCAATACGGCGCTCACGTCTGCCCCAGAAACCGATACATTTGTACCGATCTGGTCCGGAAAAATCCTGGCACGACTATTGGCATCGCCAACCACGCCAAACGGGG
>JBATTL010000587.1:0-2138 GCA_049670525.1 Thiohalocapsa sp.
CGGCGGAGGTGTCGCCGCGCGGTGCCGCCGCCCGCCCGGGATTGGCCGGATAACGGTCGGCCCACCGTCGTCGCCGCCGACAGGATTGTCGGAGAAGAATGGATCGTCATGACTCATGCGTTACTCGCGGATGGCCCAGAGTTCCAACTGCAGGTTGGGAAACTCGCCCCCGACATGCATTCCGAATCCGCCCGAGGCTGATAGCTGCTCCCAATAGTCGCTTCCGTGATCCAGCTCGAAATAGTTGAAGCCGGCATGGTAAGGCAGTTCCATCGGCGCCATGGGCATCGGACGGAGACCCACGCCCGGCAGCGCCAGTTTGACCAATTCCTGAATCTTGTCCACTGGCCCGATCTTGGCCTGTGCCGGAAATCGCGTGCGGAGTTTCTCCGGATCCAAGTCGGCCTTCGCCGCCATCACAAAGCGAGCATCAACGAGCAGCGACTTGTCCGAGACCAGCGCGACGCGAAAGCCGAATTTGCGTTCTTGAATGGGTATCGAAATAGCACGCTCCACGCCCTCACGACTGAGGTACTGCCTCAATAATTCGAATACGGGGCTGAAGGTCGAATCGAGATCCTCGTGGCGATAGGCAGCGAAGGCGGGCGGACGCTTGTCGTCCTCGATGAAAGTCGATAACTCACCTGCCAGTTGCAACAACTCCCGAAAGATGGTCTCGGGATGATGACGACCGCCAATCTCCATCAAATGAGAGACCAAAGGATCAAATCGATTGATGAGCTGCAACAGCAGGAAATTGGCCCATTCGGACACCCCACCGCCGGCGCCGGCGCGGACCCTTGAAGCCAGCGCGTCGGCGCGTCGACGGCAAAGCCCCAACAGCTCTTCAATGAAACCTAGCAAACGGACACTGGCGGCGATATCGATACAGGGGGGAATGTAGTTTGGGTCCAGCAGCAGTTGCCCGTCGGCACGACGCTCCAAGATGCGCGCAATGCCGCAACAGGCGAAGCCTTCGCGATGCTCACGCTCTGTCAGCAACCGCAGATCGAGCCGACCGACCTCCAACATCTCTTCAGTCTGCGCGTCGCCGGTATTGTCACGCGTGGTTTCTTCACCCGCGCGGTAACGTAGCATTGCTTGCGAATCATCAAGACCTCCGCTTTCGCGAACGTTGGGTCGTCGCAATGGCAACGACAGATACACAATCTGCCCTGCGACGTCCTCAGCCGGCGAGATCGGAGCCGGGAGCGGGTCGCAGGCGGGGGCATCGACCGGCGTATCATCTGGAAGAAGCCCAACGGCCTCGGTGACACTCAGCTTGCCGAGCCCGAGCAAATCCTGATCAAAAGTCAGACGACGCATGCCCCATGAATACGGCGCGGCGGTCCGACAGGATGATGCGACGAGATGCTCGATGTAGCGATCCTGCTGCTGAAAATGATGCGGCTTCAGGAATAACCCTTCAGACCAAATCACACGATTTGTCCAAGCCACAAGCCTCTCCTACTGGGCCGCGACAGCGATGCTGTCGGCGGAAACGGTTACGAAAACCTTGTTGGCATGGTTCGGATTCAAGCGTACGACGTCTCTCCATTGGGCATGATCGATATCACGGAATGCGGCAACAACCCCAAGGAAAGCAGCTTCGGCAGGCAATTTCTTCGTCATCAGATAACCCTGGCCAGGCGACAGACTCACCTCTTCACGTGCAATCAATTCGGAGCCGAGGGTATCGGCTTCACGCTGATAGAGGCTGAAGAAGTCGGCGGACGAGAAGACCCCAGCAGACTTCAATTCGTACAACCGAACCACAATTGGCAAAGCGCTCCGTCCCGATCCGCTGTTCACGTCGTCGCTCGCCGCGAGCTTGGCCTGCAGCGTCGTCTCCTCCGGCAGTTTCGGGGCAGCCCCACCACCACAGCCTTGAGTCAGCAAGATGGCCATCAAGAAACCAAAGGCTCCACCGAGACGCCTACGCATTGGCCATCCCGGCAGGAAAAAAGCTCGGAAGGCGAAAACGGGCCTGCACTGTCCCCAGATCTCCAATCCGTTATAGACTCTAAACATTGCACTCAATCGCTGGCTCGCAGGCAAAGAGCAACGAACCCAGGTTTCGCGGAGAAATCGACTACTTAGGCGATTTCTGTCAACTTTCATACCCGCTGACTTGTCTT
>JBATTL010000588.1:0-4431 GCA_049670525.1 Thiohalocapsa sp.
ATGCGGTCCTGTCCTCGTGCGGGTTTGCCGGCGCGATTATCGCTGATGTTGCTGATCGCGATCGTGATCGCGCTCTGCGTCGCTGGTCCAACCGCTGCGCAACCCCGCGTGCAACCAGACGACAATCAATCGACGGTCGAGCCCGGAAGTCTCAACCGCCGTATCGTCCAGCTCGAAGCATTGTACGAATCCGCCGAACGCGAGCGGCGGCGCTTGGCCAAGGAAAACGAGCGGCTGAGCGAGCGGTTAGGACAGAACAGGGCATTCGCATCGCTGTCGCAGCAGGTCGAGCAGCAATCGACGTTGCTCGAACGTTTGGCGGCGAAACTGAATCTAGGGCGTGGTGAGGCCGGGGGCGAGATGGCACAGGGCGCCCAAGGCACGCCATTGGTGGATGAAAACGCCCGCCTTCGGGCGGAACTCGACGTCTCCAACCGCAGGCTGAAGCTGCTGATCGAGCAGTTCGGTGAAGCCCACGCGCTACGTCTCGAGGCGTTGGCGGATGTCGCCGCCGCGCGCGAACGTGCCGCCGAGTTGGATGCACGGCTGCGCCAGCGTCAACTGGCCGCCGAAGAAGCGTTGATGCGCGCTGACAAGGCTGAGAAGCTCTACGCGGCCCTGGATGAGGCGCATGCCCGCGTCAGCACCGAGAACGAGCGTCTGACACGCGATCTTGCCACCGCGCGGGAGCGGCAGGCCGAGGCGCTGCAGCGCGTGGTGGAACTCGACAGTCTGATCGCCGGAACAGAATCCCGCGCGGTCAAGATCACCGCTTCAAACGACGCGGCCTTGGTGGCACTCGATGCCGGCGTCTCCGCCGACGGCGGTTATTCCGATACGATCGATTCCCGTGCCGCCAACATTCGTGCCGTCGTGTATCGTGTCCGCACGGACGACACGTTGTCCGGCATCAGTGGCAAGGTGTACGGGAATTCGAGCGCCTGGACGCGCATCTTCGAGGCCAATCGTGATCTACTCGACACCCCGGATGATCTGGCGCCCGGGATGAGTTTACTGATTCCCTAGTCGCATTCGTCTTCAGTTTTTCGGTCCACGCATGGATGGGGCGAAAATCCTGACGTCGGCTCTTTCGCATCCGCGGCCATACGCTGTTGGCGGCGGATAGCGTCGATGTTGACGGGCGGTCCCACGCCCGCGCCGCGCTTGGACACCACGGAGAAGGTCTCCCCAGTGATATAGGCGGCGCCTTCGTCGGGTGCGCAGGGGACGTTGGAGTATTCGAGGTACCTGTCCGGTTGAACGCACTTGTAGATGGTGTCGGCTTTAACCGGCAGCAGGCTAATCATTGCGGCAACCGCCACGCACGCCCAGGCCTTGCTTATGCGGCTCAATGTGGTCGACTCCCCATCGCGATGGTCCGATTCGCCCGCGGGAAAGGCCGCGAACCTCTCGGTCATTCCATTAGTTTGTCGCATCTGGCCGCCCCGTGTTGTGCTGCAGTGCATGAAACTGCGTCAGTCCTTGACGATGCGCAGCAGCTCCCCGTCGGCCTCATCGGTGAGTAGGTAGAGCCCGCCATCCGGTCCCTGACGCACATCGCGCACACGCTTGCCGATGCTGAGTTTTTCTTGGCCAACCACGCGCCCGCTTTCGAGATTCAGACGGCGCACCTGTTTGAACTTGAGAGCGCCGCTGAACAGGTCGCCTCGCCAGGCCGGGAACTCATCGCCAGTGTACAGCGCCAAACCGCTGGGGGCCTTGGATGGCGTCCAGACCACGATCGGCTCCGCGACATCGGGGCGCTGGGTCTCGTCTGAGATGCGCGGGCCCCAGTACTCCATGCTGTAGGTGACTTCCGGCCAGCCGTAGTTTTTCGCGGCGGCGATCTTGTTCAACTCGTCGCCGCCTCGGGAACCGTGCTCATTGGCCCAGACATAGCCGCTCGCCGGATCGCGGACCATGCCCTGGATGTTGCGGTGGCCGTAACTGAAAATTTCGGGTCTTGCACCCGGTCGGCCCACAAAGGGATTGTCGGGTGGAGCGCTGCCATCGTCGCGCAGGCGCACTACCTTTCCGAAGTGCGTGCCGAGCAGCTGCGCCTGTTTACGGATATCGTCGCCGTTGAACGAAGTGGGCGGGTTGCCTCCGTCGCCAACGCTCATGAGCAGGGTGCGGTCCGGCCGCCAGACCAGGCGCGAGCCGAAGTGCTGGCCGCCGCTCTTGGGATTTGCGTTCTCGAAAATCACTTCGACGTCCGTCAAGCGCAGGCCGTCCAACCGGCCGCGTGCCAGCGTGGTCCGGTTCGCGTCTGCGGTGCCCGCAGCGTAGGTCAGATAGACCAGTCGATTGTCCGCGAAGTCCGGATGCAGGGAAACGTCGAGTAGACCACCCTGGCCGCAATCCGCGCAAATCGCCGGGACACCGGCGATGGGGCTGGGATCGAGCCGACCGTCGTTTAGCAGCCGAAGTCGGCCGGCACGCTCGGTGATCAGCGCTGAGCCATCCGGCAGCCAGGTAATGGACCAGGGATGGGTGAGGCCGTTGGCGACCACTTCAGTTCGCCAGCCGACGGCTTCCGGGACGTCGCCGCTGGGTTCGATGGAGCCGACCCCGGGCGAGCAGCCCGCCAGAGCGAATGCTGCGAGCGTGCCCAGGATCTTGGCGAGGTTGCTTTTCTGATGGCGGATCGCGTGCATCATCGTTTGGCTCCTAGGGGTCTGGAACAAGATCGGTGTGCTCGCCGCGAAATTGAATAGCGGCGCACTGTGGTTGCGGGTTTTTGGATGGATTTCGGTGGTCCCCGACATCTGCATCATCGCCCGCTTTTGAGAGAATCGGGGCGAGCGCTCATAGACACCAGCCCACTAGATGCCCCACCGGTCAGGGGGATATGCCTTGAGCCGATTACTCCCAGGCCTGCAGCCTCCTGTGCGAGGTGGGCGTTCGGGGGCGCTACCGGCGCCGTTACCGGGCGACCACCAACAGCAATCACCGCCAAGCGGTGTTTGAGAACCGCCTGCAGCGGGACTTTGCGGTCGATGCGCCGGACCATTTCTACGTCGGCGATATCACCTATGTGTGGACGCAGCAGGGATGGCTGTACCTGGCCGTGGTCATCGACCTGCACGCGCGCAAGGTCGTCGGTTGGTCGATGGGACGACGCCTGACCAGCACGCTGGTCTGTGACGCTCGGCAGATGGCGTTGTGGAGCCGCCGACCGCCGAAGGGGCAACTGATCCAGCATTCGGATCGGGGCGTGCAATGCGCCAGTCAAGCCCGATTCGCATGGGCCGGCCTAGGTCGTCCGTTTTCAACTCCGTCCGCAGCCCAGCCGCGTTGGGAATGATTTGCGGTTTCGGGTCGCACGGCGTGGGACCGGCCTGAGGGGCTCCGGCATCCAACGCCGCTGACCAATAAGTTGGGGGGCAAATTCGAGATCAGCGGGGAGAGAAATGAAGGAAATCGTGAGTGTCGCCGTCCTCGAATACGACAACCCGATCCGTGCGATAGGCGTCTGGATACCATTCGGCGTTTCGAGCACAGCACCACCGCGCACCAGGCGCGCATAGTTGTAATAGCGCTCGCCGTCCGGACCATCGGCGCCGTCTTCAGATTTTGTGTCGAACCGGACCGCGCCGGCACCATGCGTGTCGTTGCCGGCTGCTTCGACGGTATAGCTGGAAGTAACGGAGGTCCTGGTCCTGCTGGACGATTCCTGCATCGCACTTGAAGCCCCCAGCTTCGGCGGGCGGATGCGGTCCGCCAGCTCCGCCTGGCGGCCCGAGATCTCCCACGCCGCGGTCAGCGCATCGCGCAGTTGGCTGATGGCCTGGTCCAACGACGTGGTCGACGCGCCGTGCGCCTGTGCCTCGTCTCGGTGCCGCTCGAAATAGCTGCGCGCCCTGGCGTCGAAATCCAGCCGCAGACCGAGCCAGGCCACCGCGGAGCGGCCGGAATCGAAGCGTGCACCGGCAAAGCGCTCGCGCAGCGCACCGAACGCGACCCCGAGGCCGGCGAGGCTGAGCTTGGCCCGGCGAGTGTCTGGCGGAGCCTTAGAGGCCTCGTCGGCCAGGGACCAGCCGGCAAGCAGGGCGTTCAGTGCCGGATCGCCGTCATTGCCGGCACAGGTGCCCCACTCATACCAGAAGCTGCGATCATTGCCGACCGGGCCTGTGAACCGGGCGAGCACCTCGGCGCCAGCCGCCGCGTCGTTGCAGTCGCGATGGATGCGGGCGAGGTTGACCGCGAGACGGGCATTCTCTGGTTCTGCCTCAGAGGAGCAGCGGGCGAGGCGCATGGCCGATTCAGGCGCCGTCTTGAGAAAATGCTCCGGCAACTCGTAGACCCACTTGTGCAGCTTCGGGACGTAGACGCCATCCCGCCGAGCAGCCTTTGCGGACCGCGCCAGCTCCTCCAGCCGCCCAACCAGGTCCTCTCCAAACTCTTCGATCATGATCAACACCGCCGTCT
>JBATTL010000589.1:0-1686 GCA_049670525.1 Thiohalocapsa sp.
CTGCGGCATTCGTCGCGGTGGCTCTGACCTTGCATCTGGCCGCGCGCGACGATGAGCCAGTGATGATTCGGGTTTATGAACCGGCGCTGGCGGGGTTGCCTACGCCGGGTCGGATTCCAGCCGACCACCTGATGGTCGACCAGGTCTGCGCCGAGTGCCATGCGGACATCAGCGATCGCCGCGCCGGCACAAGCACCGGCTGAGTTCGTTCAATAAACCTGCCTACCGGTTTAGCATCGAGGACACTCGGGCGGAGATGCTTGAACGTGACGGTGACGTGAAGGTGACCCGTCTGTGCGCGGTCTGCCACGATCAGGTGCCGCTGTTCTCCGGGCGTTTTGACGACCCCGCTTATGATCCGGACAGGGATCCTGGATCAGCGGCAGGCATCACCTGCCTCGGTTGCCATGCGATCACCGCGGTGAACAGTCCCGTCGGGAATGGCGATTACAGCCTGGTGGATCCTCCCCGCTATCCGTTCGCGCGCAGTCGGAACCGACTGTTGCAAGCCATCAACCGGCAGCTGATCAAGGCCAAGCCGGCCTTGCGCCGTCACACGATGCTGAAGCCGATCCACCGCGAACCGGAGTTTTGCGCAGCCTGCCACAAGGTACACCTGCCGCCCGAACTCAATCACTACCGCTGGCTGCGCGGCCAGAACCATTACGACAGCTTCCTGATGAGTGGCGTCTCGGGGCATCGCGTGGACAGCTTCTACTATCCGCCCAACGCGCGGACAGGTTGTAGCGACTGCCACATGCCGGCCAGAGCGTCGGATGACCCGGCGGCGAGGCTCAAGGCCGCGGACGGCCGGCCAGCGGTGCACGACCACCTTTACGCGGCCGCGAATACCGCGGTTCCCTGGATGCTAGGACGCCCGCGGCAGGAGAATGCCGAGCGTGTGCGGATGATGCAGCGCGCCGCCCGAGTCGACATCTTCAGCATCAAGGAGGGCGGGCGGATCGATGGGCGCCTGCACGCGCCGTTGCGCCCGGTGCTTCCGGTGTTGGAACCCGGCGGTCGCTATCTGCTCGAGGTGGTGGTTCGCACGACCGGCATGGGACATGCCATGACCCAGGGTACCGCGGATTCCAATGAGCTTTGGCTGGGCCTGACCCTGCGGACTGGCGATCGCGTCATGGCCCACTCCGGGGGACTCGACGCCGCTGGTGCCGTTGACGACTGGGCCTGGTTCGGCAATGCCTATTTGCTTGACCGCAACGGCAATCGCATCGATCGGCGCAACGCCCAGGACATCGTCGTGGCGCTCTACGATCATCAGATCCCGCCTGGCGCCGCCGCCGTTTTGCATTACGCGTTTGACGTGCCCGCGGACCTCGAGGGTCCGCTGCAGGTAGACGCCGCATTGCGGTACCGAAAGTTCGACAGCCGATTCTACCGCCACCTGCGCGGGGAGCCTGTCGCCGTCAACGATCTTCCCATCACGATCCTGGCCCGGGACCGGATATCGCTTCCGGTCGGTGCTGCAAGCCTTGCCGGCCAGGGCCTCCTATCGCCGGCCCTGCCGGTTTGGGAAAGCTGGAACGACTATGGCATCGGTCTGCTGCGTGAAGGTAAGCGCGGCGAGTCGCGGCAGGCCGAGGACGCCTTCCGGCGTGTCGAGGCCCTGCACCCCGGTCGGGGTTCGCTGAACCTGGCGAGACTGTTGCATCGAGAGGGCCGGCT
>JBATTL010000590.1:0-1720 GCA_049670525.1 Thiohalocapsa sp.
TGCATAGGCTTTGGATGTCGAAAACTGCCTGTCGCGGCAGTTCTTCCATCCTGCGCTGTTAGAGACCGAGTTGCTGGGTTGGTTCTTGCCAGGATCAAATTTGCTTTCCCGGGACGAAATACGCCGCCGACGGTCGGACGTGGCGAGAAAGGTGATCTTGGGGGCATTGCCCCGCCTCGATCAGAATTGTCTCCGGTTTTCCCCCGCCGATCAGTCCTGTCATTGCTGCTCATGTTGCGGATTCGTATCTGGGACCCATCGAGCGGCTCGAATGGGAGGGACAAGTCGTGCAAACTTGGACGGGATTCGACAGCAATCGTTTGGAGATTTTATTGGGCGCCATATCGAAACACCAAGGCATCCGGAAACCGTCACAGAATGGCCGACCTCTGGCACAACGCCTGAAGGGTATGGTTCGAGGCATCGGGCTCACGACCCGGGATTTTTCGATTATCTCCAACAACTGCTTTGCCGGCTGGATTTACCAGGGGTACAACTTGCCGTATCTCAGTCCGACTGTCGGGCTGTTTATCATGGCCGACGATTTTCTCGCTTTGCTGTCCGATCTTGAGCGCCATGTGCTCAGTACGCCGGCGTTCATTGCGCCCGACGAATCGCGCTATCGAGACCATCTGGCACAAACCTGTTCCCCCTTCGGCCGCTATCCAATCGGATTGTTGAACGACGAAGTTGAAGTGCATTTCCTGCACTACGGGAGCCAGTCGGAGGCGACTGCGAATTGGTGTCGGCGAGCCGCCCGCATCAACTGGGATCGCCTGATCGTCAAATTCAACGACCAGAATCTTTGCACGGACGCACATATCCAAAGATTTTGTCAGTTGCCCTTCGAACGCAAAATCTGCTTTACGGCACGTCCGTTTCCAGATTGCGAAGCCGTGTATTTCCTCCGCGAGGATGCGGGTCAGCCCTGCGTAGTTAGTGAGAAACAGGTCTATCGGCGGTACATTCCCGTCAAGCGTTATCTGAACTCGCTCAGCAGCTGACGCGTCGGAGCTGTCAACCTCTCTCCCGAGTGCCACCGCCGCGCTTCTTGATGCACTTGAGCATCGCCTTTTGGTCCAAGTCGCCACCGGCGCGTTGCTTTTTCCAGACCGCCTCTGCCACGCAATCCATGATGCGGTGCTCGGCTTGGTGCACGTCACCGAGACAGGTTCTGATCATTTGCTGATAGAGCTTGCGGATGCCCGTGGGTCGGTCGGTTGCGATCTGATCGAGTACGCTCAGGTGGAGTCCCAGATGCAAAAAGGGGTTGGTGGCGCCGTCTTCGGGCAGCCAGTCATGGTCGAGCATTTCGTCGCCGGCTTCCAGCGTGGCCTGGTATTCGGGATGCCGCTTGGCGACCTCGACGATTTGCTGCTCCAAGGGTTCTAGGACCTCACCACTCTTGGCCTTGCGCCAGGCGTTCAGGAAGACGCTTCGGAGTTGTTCGCGATCGGGCTTGAACATGGGTCGTTTTCGGCTTCCGGTTTTTTGACGTCTAATGGATGTCAGGTCGCTTCTGACGGAGTTTTGTCGGGGAACTCGCATAGATCCGTGATTGGGCACTTCGGGCAGCGCGGTTTGCGTGCAGTGCACAGATAGCGCCCATGCAGGATCAGCCAATGATGGGCGTCCTGCCCGAACTCCGTTGGTACATGCCGCAACAGACCCTGTTCCACCGCCAGCGGTGTTTTACCTCTGGCGATACGGGTACGGTTTG
>JBATTL010000591.1:0-3724 GCA_049670525.1 Thiohalocapsa sp.
GTCATGAACCTAGCACCCCCACGACGCCGCGATGACCTCTGCGGGCATGCATTCAGCCCGGTCAGGCCGCCGGCTCTCTCCAAAGGGCGTCGTTGAAGGCGTCCAGCACCTGCTCCAAATCCCCGCCGAAGATACGGTCGAGCCGTTTGAAGCCGCCGCCCTCGCGCTTGAAGATGAGGTCGGGGTCGTCGAGGGCGGCGCGGTCGACGATCAGGTTAGCCTTGGTCTGGGCCGCAAGCTTCTGCAACCACTGGCGCTGTGGCGTGGTCCAGGCGCGGGAGGCGAGAATCTGCTGCAAGGCAGCTGCGACGCGCTGCTCGTAGGGCACCAGGGGGTCGCCGATGGCGGCCTGGCGGATGTAGCCGACGATGCGTGCGGCGATGTCCTGGTTGGTCGTCTCGCGCCAGGCGGCGGCGAGGCTGGCCTCGCTGAAGCCGGCCTTGTCCAGCTCCAGTGCCAGCTCGCGGAGCTGCTTGCGGGTCAGTTCCCGCGGGCGGGTAAGCACGGTGATCAGGGCCGGAATGCGATTGCTGTTGCCGCGGATGAAGTCGGTGAATGCCTGCAGATAGTCGTCCGGGCGGGTGGCGTTGCCATAGCCGTGATCGGCGCGGAGCAGCTTGTCCTCGTGGTCCGAGACAAAGATCGGCTCGCCAGGCGTGTCGCCCTTTCGGTCGAGAATGTCGCCGATGTCTGGGTGTCGCGCGAACCAGGTCGCGACGTCCGCGATCGGAAGTGTCTTGAGCCGCTCGATGAACGCGTCGGGTGTCATGCCCAGGCTGTCCTCGAACGCCTGCACGGCGCGCTCACTCAAACGACGCTTCTTGCGCTGGAGCTTGGCGATGAACTGGTCGCGCACGAGCGCACGCTCCGCGTCGTCGGTGAGCGTCGCGAGTTCGCGCCCGAGCTGGGAAAAACCGATGGCTGGGTCGACCACCACGGGCTGCATGGCGGTGAGGTCGTGCAGCGCCTCGTAGATCCGCACGGCGTCGAAGATGCGGAAGGTCTCCTTGCCGATCTCGTCGCAACGGCGCGTCGCGCGGCCGAGCATCTGGTCGAACAGGATGCGGCTGTTGACCCGGCGCAGGAATACCAGGTTGCAGATTTGCGGCACATCCACGCCGGTGGTGAGCAGGTCGACGGTGACGGCGACTGTCGGCAACCGCTCGTTCTTGTAGCGCCGGATCAATTGCAAGGGCTTGTCCGCCGCGCCGGTGATCTTGAGCACGGCGTCGTCATCGACGCTGCCGTACTGGTCCAGAAACGCCTGTTTGAGCAGATCGACCACCAGGTCGGCATGGGCATCGTTCACGCAGAAGATCAGCGTTTTCTGGAATGCCGCGGGATCGAGTTCGCGGGCAAGAAACTCGCAGACGACGCGGTTGAATGACTCGGTGATGACCTTGCGGTTGAAGCCCTCGACCTCGATCCGGATCGCGTCCGGCGTGGTGAACAGGTCGATTTGGTGGTGTTTGCTGTCGTAGACGGCGACCTCTTCGCCCACATTCCAGTGGATGCCTTGCGTGGAGAGCTCGGTGGCGATCTGTACCGGAGGCTCATGGTCGATCAGGTAACCGTCGATGACGGCCTCGCGGTAGCCGTAGGTAAAGATCGGTGGTCCGAAAATTTGGGTGGTGTGCAAGGCAGGTGTGGCGGTGAGGCCGATCTTCACGGCGTCGAAGTAGTCGAGCACGCGGCGGTATTTGGAGATGTAGTCGTCGAAGCCGCGGAAGCCGAGCTCGGTGTCGGAGAGTTCGCGGTCGAGCAGGTAGCCGCGATGGCACTCATCGACGATGATGCAATCGTATTGGTCGACCGCCGGCGGGCCGACCGTCTCGGAGGGATAAAGCACACGCTGCACCATGCCCTGAACGGTGGCAATCTGGACGGCGGTATCGGTATCCGGCACCTGCTCGTTCAGCTCCTTGATGCCGAAGATGTCCGCGAAGGTCTGCAGACGCTCCATGCGCGTGTCTTTGAATGCGTTCGCGGCCTGCTCGCCGAGCGCGGAACGGTCGACCAGAAACAGCACGCGGCGGAAGCGCTGGGCCTTGAGCAGGCGATAGATGAGGGCAATGCCGGTCTTGGTCTTGCCGGTTCCGGTTGCCATGGCGAGCAGCATCTCGCGCCGGCCTTCGGCGATGGCCGCTTCGGCTGTCTGAATGGAGGCGACTTGGAAGGGATAGAGAGAGAAGCCGTAGACGAAAGGCTGAGCCTTGAGGTCGCTGTTGGCGCGGTCGTCGTCGCGCTTGAGCAGGGCAATCAGTCCTTCCGGGGTGTACCAGCCGTCCAGGGCGTGCCCGAGATTGTCGGGCCGGCGCAGGTCGCAGAACCAGATGCCGCTGCGCGTCGCGAGCTGGCGCAAGTAGGGGCGGCCATTCGCGGAAAAGACGAAGGGCAGCCGATAGGCGCCCCAGGGGCCGCCCGGAGACGCGCATTCCTCCGGCAGCAGAACATCGCGGCTGTAACGCTTGGACTGCTGTAGGGAGCCGGAGACGTCCCGATTCTCGCGCTTGGCCTCGACGGTACCCAAGGGGATTAGGCCGGCGAAGAGAACATAGTCCGCTGGGCCGGAGGCGGTGGGCCATTCGGCAATCGCGAGGTTTTTGCCCTTCTCGGGTCGCGCACCCTCCGCGTAACGGACCAACGCCGAATCGGCGATCCATCCGGCAGCTCGGAGCTGCTGATCGATGATCTTTCGGGTCTCCGCCTCGTCCAGCTGGACCTCTGCGGCGGCTTGAGTGGATGCCGTGATAAAGCCGTTGATGGTTGCCGCGGGCTTGGATGAGGAGACGGCTTGCCGAGCGGAGAGCTGTTGTTCCAGCCGGGCCTTCGCCGACTCGGCCGCCGCGGCCATCTCTTCCCAGAAGGATTGCTCGTCCTTCGCTTCCTTGAGCTTCGCTGCGGTGGATGCGAGCCGCTCCGCGTTCTCTTCGTGCTCGACCCGGTATTCCGCGAGCGCTTGCCTCAGTCGGTCGAGTTCCTCGCGCAGGTCGGTGGGCTCGTCGCGCGGGGGCTTCGGCGGAATGAAGGGACCGGATTTGTACTCTGGGTCCTTGAAGGTGCGATGGAACCAGACCGCGAGCTGCCAGGTGATCTTTAATGCCGAGAGCGCGGTGCGGTGATCGCCCGCCAGCGCATGACTTGCGGCATTCCCGGCGCGTCTGACCTCATTGAAGAGCTGACCAATCTCCCGCGGCAGGATACCCCGGTCCTGTAATCGGCGAATGAGCTCGTACTGCGGCTCCCCCGTGGTCAGGTACTCGCCGACGTTGGCCGCGATGTGCTGCGCGAGTAACTCCGTTAGCTGGCGCAGCTTGAGCAGGCAGGTATTCGGGTCATCCGGGAAATAGCGCTCGGCGAGCAATCCCAGTCTCAGGAACTGCTCGTCGTGTATTTGCAACACCGCGAAATTGCTATTGATGACCTTCATGGCAGTCATGGATCGGGTCTGGCGTTTATGGCCCAGTGCCACCCCGGAAGATGAAGCGTGTGTTTCACGATAACTCAACTAACTGGTGGCACGCCCAACCGCTGCGCCAACCGCACCAGATCGGCCACCGACCGCAGACCCAGCTTGCGCATCAGACGGCCGCGGTGGATCTTGATGTTCTGCTCGCCGGTGCCGAGGTCCGCGGCGATCTGCTTGTTCATCTTGCCGGCGATGACGTGGCCGAGCACCTCCCGGTCCCGTGGCGTCAGGCACGCGAGTCGCTCGCGCAGGGCC
>JBATTL010000592.1:0-2703 GCA_049670525.1 Thiohalocapsa sp.
GGATACCAATCAGTTCCATGTCCGCGAACATGAAACCGGGTCGCGCGTCGCGGTCGTCGAGCAGGACCTCGACGCCCATGGCCCGCAGTTGCGCATAGAGGTCTTCCACGGCTTCACGCACGCGGTACGATTTGCCAAGCTTCATCGGCAGCAGCGCCACCTCGAAGGGCGCGATGGCCCTGGGCCAGCAAATGCCGCGATCATCATGATGTTGCTCGATCGCCGCCGCGACGACGCGCGAAACACCGATGCCATAGCACCCCATGGACATGCTGACAGCCCTGCCCGACTCGTCGAGCACCACGGCCTTTAGGGCATCGCTGTATTTTTTTCCGAGCTGGAAGATGTGACCCACTTCGATGCCGCGGGCAATGGTGATTTGACCGTTACCGTCCGGACTCCGATCGCCTTCGAGCACATTGCGCAGATCCGCGACCGCCGGTTCCGGCAGATCACGGCCCCAGTTCAGACCGAACCAATGCTTTCCGTCCTGATTGGCGCCGGCGCTGAAGTCGGCGGCAACCGCCGCGGCACGGTCGACCAACAGCGGCAGCGGTAGATCCTTTGGCCCCAAGGAACCCGGGCCGGCGCCGACGGCGGCGCGGATCTCGTCCTCGGTCGCCAGACGCAGCGGGCTTGCAACCCCTGGCTGCTTGACGGCTTTAACGGCGTTCAGTTCATGGTCGCCACGCACCACCAGCCCGATCAACCCCTTTTCCTCGGCTGTCTCCGGGTCCGCCGCGGCGACGATCAGCGTCTTGACCGTGCGCTCGATGGGTTGGCCGAACTGTTCGACCAGGTCGGCGATCGTCTTCGCATTGGGCGTGTCCACCAGGCGGGTTTGCTCGGTGGGTTCGCCCGGCGCATCGGCCGGTGCGACCGCCTCGGCCAATTCCACATTCGCGGCATAGCCGCCACCGCTGGAAAAGGCGATCGCATCCTCGCCCGAATCCGCCAGCACATGGAACTCGTGGGACGCGTTGCCGCCGATGCTGCCGGTGTCGGCCTGCACGGCGCGGAAATCCAGGCCACAGCGTTTGAATATGCGGCTGTAGCAGTCGTACATCACCTGATAGGTTTGCTCCAGCGACGCTTGGTCCGCATGGAACGAGTAGGCGTCCTTCATCAGGAATTCCCGCGCGCGCATGACGCCGAAGCGCGGCCGAATCTCGTCACGGAACTTGGTCTGTATCTGGTAAAAATTGATCGGAAGCTGTTTGTAGCTTCTCAACTCACCGCGCGCCAGGTCGGTGATGATCTCCTCATGGGTCGGGCCGAAGCAGAAATCGCGCTGGTGGCGGTCGCGCATGCGCAGCAGCTCCGGTCCATACTGCTCCCAGCGTCCGGATTCCTGCCACAGTTCCGCGGGCTGAACCGCCGGCATCGAGACTTCCAGGGCGCCAGCGCGATCCATCTCTTCGCGCACAATACGCTCCACCTTGCGCAGCACACGCAACCCCAACGGCAGCCAGGTGTAGAGCCCCGCGGCGAGCTTGCGGACCATGCCCGCGCGCAGCATCAGCCGATGGCTGGCGATCTCGGCGTCAGCCGGGGTCTCTTTAACGGTTAGGAGGGGAAATTGGGAAGTGCGCATGGGTTGGCAAAGCATCGACGCAAAGCGCGGAAGTCTAGCGACCGCGTGCGCTCCGGACAAGCCACCCGCGTGTCGCGGTCCTGCCCGCGGAGCGCCGTATCTTGTAGCTCGGGGGGCGGATCGGTCATTTCGCTGACAGCGTCGCGCTCGCTTCGAGACGCCTTTCGACTGATCGCGTCGGTCTCCGGGTAACGCCTCGACTTGAAAGGCCTGCTTGGTTCATTCAAACGTACCGCCGTCGAATCCGAACAGGTGCCGAGCAGGCGACGCAAACTCGATATACACACGGTCGGCGGCGATGCCCAATTCGTCATTCAAGAATGCGCAGAGTGTGGCGGAGAACACGGTTGTCTGCTTCTCGGGCAGACCGAGACTCTTCAACTCCAGGTACGCGCACGGCGTGCCGTCACCGCCAAAGCACATGGCCGTGGTCGGTTCTAACGAGATCATCACATAGCGTTCGGGCTTGCCGAGCATCGTGCTCATGGTCTCCGAGGCCCGCCGCAGCAGGGCTGGGTGGTCGATTCCATCGAGGTCGGCGTTGGTCTTGATAATCAGTGTTGGCATCGCGTTGCGCGGGCTCTCCGAGAGTCTTGGTGATTTCTGGTATAACGCCGGATCCGAGAGGGTTGGCGTCTGCTGTTGACTGAACACCGCGAAGATCCGGGTCAACAGAGCTAGATACGCCAAACTTCAGTGTACGCCGTCAGTCGGTTCACGACGCGATTTCTTCGCGCAAGGCCGGCGGGGCGGCATAACGGGAGACGAGCCATCATGCCTGTCAACGGCGTGATTGCGAGCTTCCTACTTATTGGCGGACTATCCGGTTCGCTTACATCAAAGGCGGAGCCGAATATGGACTACCTCGCTGAAAATGCGAACAAAGATGGCGTCACGGTAACGGATAGCGGGCTGCAGTATCGCGTGATCGAAGCGGGGACGGGTCGGTCACCCGGCGCGACCGACAGGGTCGAGGTGCATGACACGGGCACGCTGATCGACGGCACGAAGTTCGACAGCTCCCGCGATCGAGGACAGACGATCGAATTCCCGCTGAATGGCGTGATTGCAGGCTGGACCGAGGGTGTTCAACTCATGAAAGAAGGCGC
>JBATTL010000593.1:0-13270 GCA_049670525.1 Thiohalocapsa sp.
GCTGGACGCGTCCGACGACGATGGAGAAAGCGCGGCATGAGCAAGATCAGCAGGGCGGCCTATGCGTCTATGTACGGCCCAACGGTCGGCGATCGCGTTCGACTCGGCGACTCGGAGCTCATCATCCAAGTGGAAGCGGACCGCACCCATTTCGGCGACGAGGTCAAGTTCGGCGGCGGCAAGGTCATCCGCGATGGCATGGGGCAATGTCAGCGCCAGACGGACGAGGTGGTGGACACGCTCATCACCAACGCATTGATCCTGGATCATTGGGGCATCATCAAGGCCGATATCGGTATTAAGGACGGGCGCATCGCGGCCATTGGCAAGGCCGGCAACCCGGATACCCAGGCGGGGGTTGACATAGCGGTTGGGCCCGGAACCGAGGTCATTGCGGGCGAGGGCCAGATCCTGACCGCTGGCGGTATCGATGCGCACATCCACTTCATCTGCCCGCAGCAGATCGAGGAGGCGTTGATGTCCGGCATCACGACCATGCTTGGCGGTGGGACCGGGCCGGCGACTGGAACCAACGCAACCACCTGCACGCCAGGTCCGTGGAATATTCAGCGTATGCTCGAGGCCGCCGAGACCTTGCCGATGAATCTGGGTTTCCTGGGCAAGGGTAATGGCAGTCAGCCCAACCCGCTGGAGGAGCAGGTCCGCGCCGGCGCCATGGGCTTGAAGCTCCATGAGGACTGGGGCACGACCCCCGCGGCTATCGACTGCTGCCTGGGTGTCGCCGAAAAGATGGATGTTCAGGTCGCCATCCACACCGATACGCTCAACGAGTCCGGTTTTGTCGAGGACACCATCGCGGCGTTCAAAGACCGCTGTATCCATACCTATCACACCGAGGGGGCCGGCGGCGGACATGCGCCGGACATCATCAAGGCCGCCGGCCTGCCCAACGTGCTGCCGTCATCGACCAACCCAACCCGACCCTATACGGTCAATACGGTCGATGAGCACTTGGACATGTTGATGGTCTGCCACCACCTTTCGCCATCCATCCCGGAGGACGTGGCCTTCGCCGAGTCCCGTATCCGCCGCGAGACCATCGCCGCAGAGGACATCCTGCACGATCTCGGCGCCTTTAGCATGATTGCATCCGACTCCCAGGCCATGGGTCGGGTTGGCGAGGTGATTACCCGTACCTGGCAGACCGCGCACAAGATGAAGGTACAGCGCGGCAGCCTTTCTTCACCGGATGGGGCCGGTGACCCCGCCGAGCATGACAATGCTCGGGTCAAACGCTATGTCGCCAAGTACACGATTAACCCGGCCATCACCCACGGTATCGGCCACGAGGTGGGTTCGGTCGAGGTTGGCAAGTTGGCGGACCTCGTGCTTTGGAAGCCGGCCTTTTTCGGTACCAAGCCAAGCCTGATCATCAAAGGGGGATTGATTGCCGCAGCGCCTATGGGTGACCCCAACGCGTCTATCCCGACGCCGCAACCGGTGCACTACCGGATGATGTTCGGCGCTCTGGGCGGTGCTCTCGGGAAGACCTGTATGACGTTCCTCTCCCAATGGGCAATGCAGGATGCCGTTGCGCAGCGACTCGATCTCAAGCGTCTGATCGGTGTTGCCAAGGACGTCCGTCACGTCACCAAGGCAGACATGGTTCACAACCACTGGCAGCCGAACATCGAAGTTGATCCACAGACCTACCAGGTGCGCGCGGACGGGCAATTGCTGACCTGCGGTCCGGCCGACGTCTTACCGATGGCGCAGCGGTATTTCTTGTTTTAAGTGATGACTGGTGAATTCACGGCACGAACCACTTTGACCGTAGCATCGCCACAGCACCCTCATGCCCTGTGGCGAAGTGGTGCCGCGCGTGTCCAGGGGGTTTAGGGGTGGCTGATGCCGCGCTGGCGTTGCTGACCCGGAGATTGACGACGGTGGCGCATGTTGATGCCGCCGCACCGCTGACGTTCGACCAGCGAACGCGCTCGCGGCAGCGGATTCGACTCGACGACGGACGCGAAGTGGGCATTATGCTGCCGCGGGGCGAGACGCTAAGGGACGGGGATCTACTCGCGTCCAACCAAGGTCTGGTCGTTCGCGTGCGCGCGGCGCCTGAGTCGGTATCCAGCGCTGTTAGCACCGAACAACTGCTGTTGGCGCGGGCCTGCTACCACCTCGGCAACCGGCATGTGGCGCTACAGATTGAGCTCGGCAGGCTGCGCTGGCTACACGACCATGTGCTCGATGGGATGGTGCGCGGCCTCGGACTCGTTGTGACATCGGAGCACGCGCCGTTCGAACCGGAGCAGGGCGCCTATAGAGGCCCAACGATCGGGCAGGGGCACCGACATCACGACCACTGAGTCCGCGATGAGTGAAAGGCCGGGCGAACCTGGCTTGGTGCGCCTGCTTCACCTGGTCAGCCCGACGCTGCCTACCGGGGCATTCACCTATTCACAGGGCATCGAGTGGGCGGTGGAGGCCGGATGGTTGCTGACCGCATCGGACTTGGAAAACTGGGCAATGGATCAGCTCGAGCGGTCGGTTTCGCACCTCGACCTACCGCTCTTGTTGCGGATGGCGGATGCCGTTTCCGACGACGATGTCGCCGCCCTGGAACATTGGATCGACCTCTTGTTGGCCGGCCGAGAGTCCTCTGAGCTACGAGCCGAGGAGGTACACCGGGGCAGGGCGCTCTTGGACCTTCTGGTTGCCTGGGATCTGCCCGGGGCCGAGCTGTTGCGGCCGCTGCTCGTCCGAAGTCAGACAGCCGGCTTTGCCTTTGCCGCGAAACGTTGGGACATTGACGCGCACTCGATGGCGCTAGGCTATGCGTGGGCCTGGGCTGAGAATCTCGTGCTGGCTGGCGTGAAGATCGTGCCACTTGGTCAGCGCCAAGGTCAGCAGATCCTTGGTCGGCTTGCCGCACAGCTGCCAAAGGCCGTGGAATCCGCATTGTCACTCGCGGACGATGAAATTGGCGCATCGAGTCCTGGTCTTGCCATCGCTAGTGCGAATCATGAGCGGCAATACACGCGCTTGTTCCGTTCCTAACGCTCGGTCCGTGCGAATCTCATTGGTTGCGCCAATGTCCAAGGCCAGTTGCTGGAGTAACGGCGTTCGCGCCAAAGGCTTGGACGCTCTTCCGTTTATTGGGACAAAGCATCCTATAGCCACGAACTATTCAGAAACCTTCGAACCTCGCATGATGACAAACCCATCCCCCCTGCGTGTCGGCGTCGGCGGCCCAGTCGGCTCCGGCAAGACGGCCTTGCTGGACGCGCTGTGCAAGCGTTTGCGCGACGACCACGAGATCGCGGTCGTGACCAATGACATCTATACACGCGAGGACGCTGAATTCTTGATCAGGAGTGAGGCGCTGGACGCGGCGCGCATCGTCGGCGTCGAAACCGGCGGCTGTCCACACACCGCAATTCGCGAGGATGCTTCGATGAATCTCGCGGCTGTCGAGGATCTCCAAGAACGCTTTCCGGGACTGGATCTGATTTTCATTGAGAGCGGTGGCGACAATTTGGCCGCCACCTTTAGCCCAGAACTCGCGGATCTTACGATCTACGTCATCGATGTGGCCGAGGGTGAGAAGATCCCGCGCAAGGGCGGTCCCGGAATCACCCGTTCCGATCTACTGGTGATCAACAAGATCGATCTCGCGCCTTACGTCGGCGCGTCGCTCGAGATCATGGATCGGGATGCGAAGGGGATGCGCGGCGAGCGGCCCTTCGTGTTTACCAATCTGCGTGCGGGTCAGGGGCTGGATGAGATCGTCGGGTTCATCACGCGTGAGGGGATGCTCCCGGGACCCCGCAGCTCCTGAGGTTTCTTCGAATTGGTCGTTTGCCAGGAGCGGCTCTTGCTCTGCATACTTCGGCAGTGCAGAACAACCGGTGGTTCCCTCGACAGTCCATTGGCGCGTGGGCAATTGGCTCCCCAGCATCGATTACTGCCCTAAGAAAATGATCGAGTGCCACGCCAACGCCTTGACTGATTCAAGCACCATGTCATCGATGATCGAACAGACCCTCGCCGCGCACATCGCAGTCATTCGCGGACTCGCCGCGATGGAGCAGGATATCGTCCAATTCGGCGAGCGCGCCTGGGAATGCATCGCTGAGGGCGGGCGGCTGCTCTGGATTGGAAACGGCGGCAGTGCTGCTGACAGCCAACATCTGGCGGCGGAACTGGTGGGCCGCTTCGAGCGTGACCGACCTGGTCTTGCGTCTATCGCGCTGACGACGGATAGCTCCATCTTGACCTCGGTGTCGAACGATTTCGGCTTCGAATCCGTGTTTTCGCGCCAAGTCGAGGCCCTCGGCCGTCCTGGCGATGTGCTCGTGGGCTTGTCCACCTCCGGGAACAGCGCCAATGTGCTGCGCGCAATGCAGCGTGCGTCCGCGCTTGGGCTGTATCGAGTCGGCCTGACCGGTGGCACGGGCGGGTTGCTTCGTGAAAACTGTGAACTCTGCCTGGTCGTTCCCTCTGAGAACACGGCGCGTATTCAAGAGGCGCATATCCTGATTGGGCATTTGCTCTGCGACTTTGTCGAGCGGCGCGCAGCGGCGGCCGACCGATCCTGATCGGAGTCATGTTCAGGCAAGCCGACAAGGTCTCCGCGGCAGTGCACGGGCGATTCCATGGCCGCCGCGTTCTGGTCGTGGGTGACCTGATGCTGGACCGCTATCTGTGGGGCGATGTTCGACGAATCTCACCCGAAGCACCGGTCCCGGTCCTGCGCCTCGAGCGCGAGACCGAGGTTGCCGGGGGGGCTGCAAACGTCGCCCGCAACCTCGTGGAACTGGGTGTCGCGGTCACCCTAGCGGGCGTCACGGGGCTGGACGCGCAGCGTGAATGCTTGCTCGGATTGCTGGCCCAGCAGGGTGTCGACACTGATTGCGTCATCTCGGACCCGGCGCGTCCCACGACGACAAAGACGCGTTTGGTGGGCGATCACCAACAGATGCTGCGTATCGATTCCGAACAGGTCGGTGCGATTCCCACCGCTATCGGCGAGAGCCTGTTGGCCGCGCTCGAAGCTCGCTTGTCCGACTGCGACGCGGTGGTACTGTCCGACTATGCCAAGGGCGTATTCACCGGAGGGATCTGCGCCCGCATCATTGCGGCGGCCAAGGCGCGAGGACTGCCGATATTGATCGATCCGAAGGGCAGCGATTTCACCCGCTATCGTGGCGCGACCGCGATCACACCCAACCGCGCCGAGCTGGCGATCGCGGCCGGCGTCGAGGGCGGCGATCTCAATGGACTGCTGGCGGCGGCCGAACGCCTGCGTGAACAGCTCGGCTTGGAGCAAGTCTTACTGACGCTGGGCGAGCTTGGCGTCGCGCTGGTGGACGCCGCCGGTGTCCAGCGCATTCCGGCCGTTACGCGCGAGGTCTTCGACGTTTCAGGCGCCGGCGACACTGTCATCGCGACCGTGGCGGCGGGACGTGCCGCGGGTCTCGACCCCATCGATACTGCACATCTTGCCAATCTCGCGGCCGGTGTCGTCGTTGGAAAGATTGGAACAGCGGCAATTGCCGCCGATGAGCTGGCAGCAGCAATTGCGGATGAAGCTGCGCTGGAGCAGGCGGCGAAGGTTGGAGATCTCGATGACGTTCTCGCCCAGGTTCAACAGTGGCGGAATCAGGGCGAGCGTATCGTCTTTACCAACGGTTGCTTCGATCTGCTGCACGTCGGTCATGTGACCTATCTCGAGCGGGCGCGCCGCTACGGCCACCGTCTCGTGGTCGGACTCAACACTGACCGCTCCGTTCGTGCGCTAAAAGGCACCGAGCGCCCGCTGATCGGAGAGTCCGACCGCGCGCGTGTGCTGGCGGCGCTGGCCGCCGTCGACGCCGTGGTGCTGTTCGACGACGAAACGCCGATTGCCCTGATCCACGCCATTCGTCCGGACGTGCTCGCCAAAGGCGCCGACTACCTTGAAGACGAGGTCGTGGGTGCCGTCGAGGTCAAGTCCTGGGGCGGTCAGGTCGCACTCGTTCCATTGGTCGACAACCGCAGCAGCAGCGGCATCATTGAGCGACTCGGAACGCGTCGCCCGAATGGAGACGAATGAACCTGGAGAACGGTTGTTCAGCACCTCGATCAACGTCGACAGATTGCTTGGACGGGAATCGTCGACGATCTGCTATATCCCCGGCGGATGAATACTGACACTAATCCGCTGTTGTCGCTCACGTTTGTCCGCCAGAGTTTCTCTGAACAATGCGCGCCGGATCTGCTGGATTCCACCGCCGCTGTTACCGAGGCTTGTGAGCCTCGACTATGCCAAGACCATCGGGGTCTCGTTACGGCAGGAACCGGCCTCGGGGGAGGAAACCGCGGGCAGTTTGGCACGAGGCCAGTGGTAGCGAGGCGCTATGGGGATTCGAATCGAGGGTGTTGGTCGCGCCGCAGCTTGAGGCGGTACGGATGGGATCTGTCCAGCCTCGCTGCGAGGGAATTGCTGCATTGGGGCATGCGTGCGGCTGTCCGCAGAGCGTGAACTGCGGTGAGCTGTGCGGCAGCATCTGCCCGCGCGCCTTGGCCTCGCGCCACCACGCCCGCAGCATGCCAAGCAGCGCCGTGGAGAGCATCACGTAGCGGTCCTTGCGCCCTTTGCCCTGATCGACCCGGATCACCATCCGCTGACTATCGATATCATCAACCTTCAGCGCGACGACCTCTGAGACGCGCAGGCCCGATCCATAGGCGACCGCCGGCGCCGCATCGAGCAAGCGCTCGACCTCCTCGGGACTCAACGCCACCGGCAGCGTGCGCGCCACGCGCACATGGCTCATCGCCGCCATCAGCTCGCCGCGCCCAAGGGTGATCTCGAAGAAGAACGGCAGCGCGGTGACCGCCGCGTTCAGGCTGATGCGCGAGACGCCGCTGTCGGTCAGGAGGAGCTGATAGCGGCGCAGGTCCTCGGCCGTCGCGGTGTCCGGGGTCGCGTTTGAGGAAACGGGCGAAGTCCTTCACCCAGGGGAGATACCCGCTCTAGGTGTTCTCAGAGAGTTTGCGCAGGCGCATGTCCTCGATCATGCGCTGAAGCAACGGACAAGTCGTTCTATGCTCAATACTCATGGGTCTACTCCCGTGCCGGAGGTTGGGGGGGTACTGCACCTCTAACCTCTAGCCGGGACTGACCCTTCCCGCTGAACCATTGCCTCCGGCCGTGCCGGCCGCGCCCTACAGCGATAGCGGTTTAGTCCGTCGGCCATTAGCGGTCATTGGCGCTCCGTGGCGAGCCGACTGCAAAGGAATCATTAGCGGACGCTGGAAGTGCCGACTACACCGACGCCGGGTGTTTTCCCTCTGGGTCTGAGTGACGACACGAGCGGTTCGACCTCAAGCGAGCGAATGGTGGCGCGCCCCTCTTTCTCCGCGTGTCGCCGAATCGCCGGATTTCGACAGCCTAGGCCGGCTCCGGGATATCTTCGACTTCTCCTTGCGATTGTCCCAAACCGGGACTATCCTGCTCTTCCATGCGTGTCATCGCCCTGTCCACCCTTAAGACTTTCTGGGAAGTTACACCAGCGTTTCGCGACGCGAAAGAGCCGACGCTCGCATGGTACCGAGCGACTTGCCAGGCAGACTGGGCAACACCCGCGGACGTTAAGGCGGACTTCCGCAACGCCAGCATTCTCAAAGATGGTCGAGTGGTCTTCAATCTGGGCGGCAACAAGTATCGGCTAGTCGTTTGGATCAACTATCACTATCGCGTGGTCTATGTCCGCTTCATTGGGACCCACGTGCAATACGATCTGATCGACGCGCAAACGATTTGAGATCCGATAAACCGAAGGAGGCCTTCAACAATCCGTGAATATCCAGCCGATCAGAACCGATCAGGATTATCGCGCAGCACTTCGCGCTGTCGAGAGCCTGATGTCAGCCGAGCTCAATTCCAAGGAAGGCGAGCGTCTCGACATCCTCGTCACGCTGATCGAAGCCTACGAGCGACAGCATTTTCCGTTGGACCTGCCCGATCCGGTGGAAGCGATCCGATTTCAGATGGAACAGAAGGGGCTGGTACCCAAGGACCTAGAGCCGATGATCGGGCGTTCGAATCGAGTCTATGAGATTCTGAATCGTAAGCGGCCTTTGACGCTGAAGATGATATGGCGCCTGCACCAACAACTGGGTATTCCAGCGGAAAGTTTGATCAGGCCGCCGGACGATAGCGCTTCTGCGTGAATCCGGACCGGTCAGCTGGAGCGCCATCGATTGGAGATTCAACCCCCGAGCATCCAAGTCGGTAACTGCGCGAGGATCGCTGCGACGACGTCTGGCGTCTGTGCCTTCGAGGTCTACTGCCGAGCGGCGTCTGGTCTGCTGGCACCACTGCAGAGACCGATATCCTTTTAGGCGCTGCCACTGCTGTCCGGGAAAACTCTCCGCCTTGTGGCGGATTGGCAAGATCGTTCGTCGACAAGCCACAATCGAGTGTTGACTTCGTCCCAGGGTACAAGCACGTTTCCGGTTGCGTCCTTGTGGATCAGGTCGTGCTTGATGAGATACCGCGGAGTGTTGCCAATGGCCCTGCCCGGAGAATCAATGGTGTCGTCTCAACCGCTTGAGGACTACTCGCGCAGAAAAGTGCTTCCTGCGCTCCGCGAAATCGACATAGAGATCCATTGGTACGTAGTCGTGACCTGCTCGACGGTCCGACTCTTCGACTTCGGCCTCATCGTGAAGCCTATGCCGAGACCATTCCCGAGGGTTATCGCCGATACAGTTTTTGGAGTTCACTGGATTGTTCCTGGTGATAGGGTGGACTGAACCGTTCGGACCTAAACGCCCCCTTATCACTGCTAAGTATAGTGCACTGATCTCGGCGCGAGGTCTTTTCCGGCCTGGGCCTCTGAAAGGAGCATGGCATTGCCACGACCGATGCCCGCCGCAGAACGCGTGCCGATCGGCGTCTGGTGAGACAATTGCCCGCGTGCTGAGGGCAAAAGACGGCACGGTGGCGAACGACGCGAATCCTTGCTCGCGACTGTCCCAATCCTGCCTAGCGGGCGTCGCCGAACTGACAATAGACGGTCCACCACGCCAAGCGTGCCGGCCTCTGATTGGCAATCTGATGGGACAATCAGCGTGAATCGCCTAGGCTGCGCCGGTTTGGAGTTGTGCTCGGCAGGCGCCGCGGAGCGACGGTTGGCCCCGCATACCAGTCATCCCGCCCCGTCGATCGTACCGATCCACACTGACGTACCGGCCCGACAGCAAGATGCTACCCGTTGTTCTGAGGCAACGCCTTGCTGATACCTGAAGTATTCTCGATGCCCGAGTTTGATTTCGTCGTGTTCGATCCCTTGACACTCCTCAGTTTTGCACGTGCGCAATGATGGAACGACGCGGCACGTCTCTCCCGTCGAGATCGACCTCGAGTGCGGCTGTCGGGTGAGGGTGTAGGGCGAGACGTCCGGCGGAGGCCTCGGCCCTATGATTTGCGCGATCCTGTTCTCCCGGGGCGGGTGCCGGATCAACTGTCGCGGCGCAATGCCTGGCGTCAGGTCACCTTGATCTCGATTGCCTCTCCCGTCTCCGGATCTGACAGATGCACCGCGCAGGCAATGCAGGGGTCGAAGGAGTGGATGGTGCGCAGGATCTCGATGGGCCGTTTGGGGTCATGCAACTGGGTGTTGTCGGCGAGTGCAGCCTCATAGGCACCGGATACGCCTTCGGGGTCGCGGGGCCCGGCATTCCAGGTGGAGGGCACCACCGCCTGATAGTTGGCGATCTTGCCGTTCTCAATCACGATCCAGTGGCCCAGTGCGCCGCGCGGCGCCTCCATAAAACCCGCGCCCTGTGCCTTGTTCGGCCAGCTCGACGGATCCCAGAGCGTCTCGTTGAAGGTCTGAGTGTCGCCGGCCCGGATGTTTGCGACGAGTTGGTCGTACCAGCCTTGCATGGCGTCAGCGACGATTTGCGACTCCAGCGTGCGGGCCGCGGTGCGGCCGAGGGTCGAGAACAACGCTCCGACAGGCAGTTCCAGTTGAGTAAGCGTGTAGTCCAGCAGCGTCTTGGCCTGCTCATGCGCCCTGGCGTCGGGGTTGGCATAGAGCAATAGCATACGCGCCAGCGGTCCTACCTCGACCGAGTTGTTGTTCCAGCGCGGGGACTTGAGCCAGGAATAGCCGTCCTCGACGTTGAGCTGCTGATAGGGCGGGGCAGGGCCGCCCCGGTCGTCGTAGTCGAGTTCGGTCTCGCCCTGATAGGGGTGTAAGCCGGCGTCGTTGCCGCCGCTGTAGTGATACCAGGAGTGGGAGACGAATTCCTGGATTTCGCTGTCCGCGTGCAGATCCACCGGTTCGACCTTGCTGAGATCCCGGTTCAGGATGGCGCCGCGGGGGAACAGGAAACTGTCGACATCATTGATGCTTCCCTCGGGCAGGTCGCCATAGCACAGGAAATTGCCCAGACCCTCACCGCGCTCGCCCCAGTCTTTGTAGAAGCTGGCGATTGCGATGGTGTCCGGGACATAGACCTGACTGACGAACTGACGCATCAGCGTGATCAAGTCCTGAACCTGAGCTAGTTTCTTCGAATTGATCGCGGAGTCGGAGTTCAAATCGATAGGGCTGGCGACACCGCCGACGACGAAGTTCGGGTGCGGGTTCTTGCCGCCGAAGATGGCGTGCAGCTTGGCCGCTTCGCGCTGCCAGGCCAGCGCCTCCAGATAGTGCGCGACCGCCATCAAGTTGGCCTCGGGCGGCAGTTTGTAGGCCGGATGGCCCCAGTAGCCGTTGGCGAAAATGCCGAGCTGGCCACCCTCGACGAAGGTCGTCAGGCGCTTCTGCACGTCGCTGAAGTAGCCCGGCGAGGACTTGGCCCAGTTGCCGGCGCCGAGATCGACGGCATGCTTGGCGCTGATCTGTTGCGCCAGGGTGGCCGTCGCCGCCGGATCCGCGCTCAAGGCCGAGACCACATCCACCCAGTTCAGCGCGTGCAGGTGATAGAAGTGCATCACGTGGTCGTGGATGAACTGGGCGCCGATCATCAGGTTCCGGATCAACTGGGCGTTGGCCGGTATCTCGACCTTCAGCGCGTCCTCGACCGAGCGCACCGATGCCATGCCGTGCACCAGCGTGCAAACACCGCAGATGCGTTGTGCATAGGCCCAGGCATCACGTGGATCGCGGCCGCGCAGGATGATCTCGATGCCGCGCACCATGGTCCCCGACGAGTAGGCCTTGGCAATATTCTGCCCGTCCATCTCGGCCTCGATGCGCAGATGACCTTCGATGCGGGTGATGGGGTCGACGACGACGCGTTCGTTCATTGTCTTTTGTCTCCGTCAGGCGACTCGTTGTCCACCAGGTGTTCCGCGATCATCTCGGTCAACCCGACCACTGGGATGTCCATGTTGAAATCCTCCAGGCCCTCTTCGAGTTGCGTGCGGCAGGTGGCGCACATGGTCACCATGCGTTCGGGCTCGACCTCCTCGATCTGCGCCTTCTTGCGCTTGAACGCGGCCATCTTCAGCGGCTCCGCACGCTCGTTGGAGCTGACGCCGCCACCGGCGCCGCAGCACCATTGGTACTTGCCGTGCTCCTCGAGATCGACGAAGTTGTCGGCCACCAGGTCCATCAGGCGGCGCTGCTGATTGATGACGCCGCTCTTGCGCGCCAGGTTGCAGGGATCGTGCATGGACAGACGGTCCATCTCCTTCCCCTCGGTCTTGATGCGACCATCGGCGCGCAGTTGGTCCAGCACCTCGATGATGTGGAAGACCTTGAACGGGTAGGAGGCGCCGATGTTGTTCGGTCCTTCCCAGCGAATCGCGGTGTAGGCGTGACCGCACTCGGGGCTGATGACGTTCTTCACGCCCAGTGCCTCGGCGGCATCGACGACGCGCTGGGTGAGTTTGGCGGCAATATCCTTGTTGCCGATCTGGATGCCGGCGTTGGTAGCCTCAAAGCAGTCCTTGCTCAGGGTCCAGCTGACGCCGGCATGATCGAAGATCTTAGTGATGGCTTCCAGGTATTCCGGGAAGTTGATGATCTCCATCGATGAAAGCAGCACCAGATAGTCGGCGCCCTGCTTGTCGATCGGCACGGTCAGTCCTGTCGCGGTCTCGACATGCTTGATCTGCACATTCAGTGTCTTCCATTGCAGACCCATGGGGCTGCCGGTGTTCACGGCACGCACGGATGCGGCGACGAGGCCTTCGGGAGCATGACCGGAGGCGACCATCCCCTCGCGTGCCTTGCGGATCATGTAGGCGATATCATTGCCGACCGGACAAATCATCGAGCAGCGGCCACACATCGAACAGGAGTCGTACAGCAGCGGCTCCCATTCTTCGAGCATTTCGTCGGTGACCTTCCTGCCCAGCCCGACCAGGCCCTTGAGCTTGCCCCAGAGGGTGTATTCCCGCTCCCACAGTAGACGCATCGGTTCCAGCTTGTAGATGGGCGTGTACTTGGGATCGCCGGTCTCGACATGGAACGGACAGGCGGTGGCGCAGAGACCGCAGTGTACGCAGCTGGAGAAAAACGATGCGACCGGTGCATCCATCTCTTCGCGCAGGGCTTGGAGGCCGCGTTCGAGTGAGAACTCGCTCCGACTGGGATTCAGGCCGGGGTTCATATCTGCGCTCATGATTGGACCCCCTTGCGCCCGAAGTTGGCGCCGTTGTACCAGCGCGCGATAAAGGTCGTGAAGATATGCGTGAGCTTGGTGAACGGCAGCAGAATCAGGAATACCTCAGCGGTCAGGATATGGATTCCGAGCGCCAGCGGATAGGGATTGATCAGCCGGTGATACGACAAGTAGCCGGTCAGCAGCACCAGGAAGGTCAGGCCCCAGATCAAATAGTCTTCGGTGGTGCTCAGAAACCGCTTGACGGGGTCTGTGAGGCGGTGGACCAACGCCGCAACCAGTCCCAAGAGTGTGACCGCGGTGATGGCGTCGACCATGGGATTCGGCAACGCCGGCCAGCCGATGCCAAAGGTGGACTGGATGAGTTCCACGTGCGGGATGAAAAGCAAGAGCGCGACGATGAAGCCGATGTGCCAGATGATGCCGACCACCACGTCGAACGGGGCCCGCTTGAACGTGCCCCCGTCCGCTTTGAAGCGTTTGAAGACCGTCGTTAGGCCTGGAAGCAGCTCGCTGCCGCGAGCCTCGGCATAGTTGTGTGGTCGGCCGAGGGCCAAGATCTCGACCAGGCGGATGAGCATGCCGACGGTAAAAATCGCCAGAGCGATCTGGAACATCGGCCCCTTGGTCCAAAGCAGGAATTCCATCGGGGTCATCATAGCTTCTGCTC
>JBATTL010000594.1:0-3811 GCA_049670525.1 Thiohalocapsa sp.
ACTTCAACCTGTTGTGCTCCGACATCTCCGATTTCCCGGTGGCGCGCGCGGTCACCGCCTCGTCCGCGGTGCCGGTGCTGTTCAACCCGGTGGTGCTGGAGAATTATCAGGACTGCAAACAGACCAAGCCCGATTGGCTCAAGGCCGCCGAGGAACGCGCGGTCGGCGACCCGGATATGACGCGCGTGGTCAGCGGGCTGAACAGCTATTTCAAGCAGGACGGTCGCCAGTATGCCCACTTTGTCGACGGTGGCTTCACCGACAACCTGGGCCTGCGTGCGATCTACGAGATCGTCGAGGTCTCGGGCGGCATCGACACCATGGTCCGCAAGCTCGGCCGCAAACCGGTCCGTCACCTGGTCGTAGTCTCGGTCAACGCCTCTACCGATCCGGAACCGAAGATGGACATCAGCAACAAGCAGCCGTCCTTGGGCGAAACCATTGGCGCCGTGACCGATGCGCAACTGCACCTCTACAACACCGCGACCCTGGAGCTAATGAATAACAGCGTCAAGCGATGGGCAACGGATCTCTCGGCATTCGGCAGACCCGTCAGCCCCTATTTCATACAGATTGGCTTCCGTGACATCGAGCAGCCCGAACGGCGAAAATTCTTCAATCAGGTGCCGACCAGCTTCTCACTGACCGACGAACAGGTGGACAGGATGATTACAGCGGGCCGCCAGCTATTGCTCGGCAATCCAGACTATCAGCAGTTCATCGCGGATCTGGGTGGTGCGCGGAAGACGCGCAGATGACGATGTTGAGTAAGCGAACCGACGTTGAGTAAGCGAACCGATGTTGAGTAGGCGAACCAAAGAAGCTATCAAGACCGCCCTGGCAATGACCATCGCCTACGGCATCGCCCTGGCGATGGATTGGGACAAGCCCATGTGGGCGGGCTTCGCGGTGGCCTTCATCAGCCTCTCCACCGTGGGGCAGTCCCTGAACAAGGGCGCGATGCGCATGCTGGGCACCCTGTTCGCCGTGGTCGTGTCACTGACCATTCTGAGCCTGTTTCCGCAAGACCGCTGGGGGTTCATGGCGGCCCTGTCGGTCTTCGTCGGCCTGTGCACCTACCTGATGGGTGGTGGGCGACGCCAGTACTTCTGGAACCTGGCCGGTTTCGTCACCGCCATCATCTGCCTGGAGGCGTCGGGCACCACCTCGGAGGACGCCTTCCACATCGCGTTGCTGCGGGCCGAAGAGACCGGCTTGGGCATCCTGGTCTACAGCCTGGTCGCGATCCTGCTTTGGCCCACTAATACGCGCGACGACCTGGACCAGGCCAACCGGAATCTGGATGCGACTCAGCACGCCCTGTTTGGACGCTATCGCCAGCTCATCAAAGGCGAAGGCAGTGCGGAGGATTCGGACCCCCTGCGGATGCAGGAGGTCGCGCAATTCGGTCAGTTCAGTCAGGACCTGGCCGCGGCGCAGACCGACACCTACGAGGTGCACGAGGTGCGCCGCCAATGGCTGCTGGTGCAGCACCAGCGCCAGGAGTTGATGGAGACCCTGGAGCGCTGGCGCGAGAGCATCGAGGAGATCCGCGGGCTCGATCTGCGGGCGCTGATGCCGAATATCGTCGCGGTCGGCGACGCGGTGGAGCAACGCTTCCAGCAGATCGGCCAGATGCTCGAGGACACGCCGCCCAAGCACTCGCCTGCGGTGCTGGATATCGCGACGAACAAGGCGGCGGTGCGCGGCCTGTCGCATTTTGAGACGGCCGCTTTGGCGGTCGCGCGCACGCAAATGCTGCGCATCGAGTCCCTGACCCGCGACCTGTTCGAGACCGTGGCGGACATCCAAGGCTTCGGTTCGCCGGGTGCGCGACCGGCGGCACAGCATGCGAAACCCGATTGGCCGGTGCCCGATCCGGATCGCATCGCGGCCGCGCTCAGGACCCTGGTCACCCTCTGGATGGGCTACCTGCTCTGGATCTACACGGAGGTTCCAGGGGGGATCGGATTGGTCGTCATGTGCGGATCGCTCGGCATGGCGGTGGCGACCATGCCCCAATTGCCGATATCGGCGTTGTTCGCGCCGGCCGCCTTCGGTGTTGCTGTCGCCAGCATCCTTTACATCTTCGTCATGCCGCACCTGTCGAGCTTCGTCGGGCTCGGTCTGTTGATCTTCGCCCTAACTTTTTCATTTGCTACCTGTTCGCCGCGCCGCGGCAGGCCCTGGGCCGGGCATTCGGGTTGGCCATGTTCGTGGACATCGCCGGCATCGCGAATGAACAGAGCTACAACTTCCTGTCGGTGGCCAACACCGCCCTGATGTTCCCGCTGATCTTTGCGCTGCTCGCCATCACCGCCTACATCCCGGTCTCGAGCCGGCCCGAGCAGGCCTATCAATGCCTGCTCGGACGCTTCTTCCGTGGCTGCGAGTATCTGCTGTCCACCCTGCGCTGGGACCCGGCCCGGTCGCTGAGCGCCCTGGATCGATGGCGGCGGGCCTTCCATGCCCGCGAGGTCGCGAACCTGCCCACAAAGCTCGGCGCCTGGGCGAAGGCCATCAACACCAAGGCGCTGCCAGGCACGACGCCAGAACAGGTGCAGACCCTGACCAACCGCCTGCAGGCGCTGACCTACCGCATGCAGGAACTGCTCGAGGCACGGCAAAGCCCACAGGCGGACCTGCTGGTGCGTGAGCTGCTGGCGGATGTGCGCGCCTGGCGTCTGGCGATGCAGGGGCTCTTTCAAGGGCTGGCCAGGGGACCGGCCACGAGCTCCGCCGCCCATTCTGCGACCAGTTCCACCGCCAGTTCAGCCGCCGGGCTGCGCGAGCGGTTGGCGACCAAACTGGAGCAACTTGAGCAACGCATTGAGGAGACCCTGAACAAGGCCGCCGATGGCGAACTCACGGAGCGCGACGCCGAGCATTTCTACCGCCTGCTCGGGGCCTACCGCGGCCTGTCGGAGGCGACCATCGCCTACACCGCGTCCGCCGACGGGATCGACTGGAGCCGGTGGCGCGAGGCGCGCTTTTAGCGGAAATCCATCTAACAAAAGAACCATGATGCAACTGATACCAAGCGAACTGGCCATTGGCGACGTGTACTTCCCGCCGATGTTGATCGCGGGCATTCTCGGGGCAGCCGCTGCCTGGCTCACGGCGCTGTTACTCAACCGCTACCGCCTGTCGCGCTTCTTCGCCTACCCGCCGCTGGTGTTTCTGGCACTCGCGGTGATCTACAGCATCGCTCTCGGAACCTTTGTCATAGCGGCCTGAATACCATGCGCGGACCCATCAAGATCACGCTCACGTCAATCATCGTCTTGGCTGCGGCGGGGGCCCTCGGCTTCAAGTATTGGGAGTACATCACCAATTCCCTGGACCCGCGACGGGCAGGTGCGCGCCAATGTCATCCAGGTCACCTCCCGGGTCTCAGGCCCCATCGTCAAGTTGGCAGTCAAGGACAACCAGTTCGTCAAGGCCGGTGACCTGCTGTTCGAGATCGACCCGCGCACCTTCCAGGCGGCGCTCGATCAAGCCAAAGCCAACCTCGATGAGACACGCGACCAACTGAAGGACCTGGCGCAGCAGGTCAAAGGCGCTCAGGCGGCCCTCGAACAGAGCGATTCCCGGATCAACCAGGCCGAGTCCGCGGTGGAGAGTGCCGAGGCTGAGTTGATCAAGGCCAAGGCGGATTTCGATCGCGCGAGCAAGCTGGTCAAGAAGGGCGACATCTCCAAGCGCCAGTTCGACAGCGCCAAGGCGGCCCAAGACGTCGATCAGGCCGACCTGGACAAGGCCAAGTCGGCACTGCTCCAAGCGAAGTCCGCGAAGGCGCAGGCCCAAGCCG
>JBATTL010000595.1:0-1645 GCA_049670525.1 Thiohalocapsa sp.
GCCCGGGCCGCATCAAGCCCTGCGGCGGTGCGATTCCGCCGAAGGCAATCGAGGAGTTCGACATCCCTGAATCACAGCTCGTGGCCCACATCCATTCTGCACGCATGGTCGCCCCCAGCGACCGGCATGTAAACATGCCCATCGACGGCGGCTTCGTCGGCATGGTGGACCGAGGTCCGTTCGACGAATGGCTGCGCGAGCGCGCCGCCAACGCCGGCGCCGAGCGTAGGAACGGCACCTACACGCGCTTGACGCGCGATCAGCTCGGGACCGCAATCCTGCACTATCGGCCCGCCGAGGCGACCGACCGTGATACCGAGGTCGCGGTGCGCGCGCGCGCCGTCATCGGCGCCGACGGCGCCAAGTCGTCAGTTGCCAAGCAGTGCGTACCGGGAGCGAAGGAGCTGCCCCATGTGGCGGCCTATCATGAGATCGTCCGCTCGCCAAAGCCCGGCACCGAAGCAGCGGAGAAAGGCTATTTCGACGCGACCCGCTGCGACGTCTACTACCAGGGCAAGCTGTCACCCGATTTCTACGCCTGGGTCTTCCCCCATGGCGAGACCACGAGCATCGGGGTTGGTACCGAGATCAAAGGCTTTTCGCTGCACGACGCGGTAGAGCAGCTGCGCAAGGAGACCGGGCTGGACCAGTGCGAGACCTTGCGCCGCGAGGGTGCGCCGATCCCTCTGCATCCGCTGGCGAAGTGGGACAACGAGCGCGACGTGGTGCTGGCCGGGGACGCAGCAGGCGTGGTCGCACCCGCGTCAGGCGAGGGCATCTATTACGCCCTGGTTGGCGGCAGACTGGCCGGAGACGCGGTCGAAGAGATGCTGATCACGGGCGACAGCAAGGTGCTCGCCAAGGCGCGCAAGCGCTTTATGAAGGCCCACGGGCGCGTGTTCATGGTGCTCGGGATCATGCAACGCTTCTGGTACAAGAACGACAAGCGCCGAGAGCGTTTCGTCAGCATCTGCGCAGACCCGGACGTGCAACATCTGACCTGGGAGGCTTACATGCACAAGCGCCTGGTCAAGGCCAAGCCGATGGCTCACCTGCGCATCTTCCTCAAAGATATGGCGCATCTGCTCGGCGTCGTTTCGCCGTGGCAGAAGGCAAGCACCAACGACGCGAACGCCAAGTAGCACCGGCCCCGGACGCCGGTCCGCAAACATCCCGCGACCCGCTCAGAACCCTCCTCTCCCGACCGGGAGAAGAGTCATGCATTGAGCTTCCGCGCGAGAAGGCAAGCGGCTGTCTCTTTTGGCGACAGCCGCACCAAGACACTGATTCACGGACCATCCCGAATCTTGCTCTTCGGCCGAAATCAGTGGTCGTAACAACGGCCTGTCGCTGCTCCTCCACATGCCGTCACTCATGCGAAGTGAGAAGGCACAACCATTAGTCAGGCCGCCGCGGCAAGCGCCGCAGCCCCCAGCCATTGCCTACGGCATTTCGGTGATCCCAAACTTCGACGATGAAGTCGGACGTCTCCCACCCTTGCGCATCGCCAACGGCGCGATAACGACCAGGGACGCGATCAGCAGAAAGATCTCCAAGATGTAGACCACGGCGTAGCCGAGGGCCGGTCCACTGAAGCTCAAACCGAATGCTGTTGTGGCCCCGGTCGCGATGACCAGATCCCGGA
>JBATTL010000596.1:0-8840 GCA_049670525.1 Thiohalocapsa sp.
GATCAGGGCACCAGCGGCGGCGCCAGCCGCAGCGCCGATGCCGGCACCCTTCGCTGTCTCGCCGGCAGGCCGGGGGTTGCCGTACTCGTCCGTGGTGGCACATCCGCCCAGGGCCAGCGAAATCGTGATGGCGGCGGCCAACGGCTTGATTGTGTCGAATTGCATCAGTTTTCCTCTCTGAAGTCGCTTGCTTGGTGACGGCCGCAATGGGCAACCGGCGCGAGGCGCATGCTACCACTACCGATCCCGCGGCCTTGTGAAAGAACGCGACTTCCACAATCTTTCCTTTCCGAGACGCAACATGGGCAAAACCTGGTCGAGCATGCATTCGTCCCCCACCACTCCAGCCGCCACCCCTCAGGACGGCCCCGCTCAGGGCGTCCCGGCTCAGGCCACCAGAGATCCGAGTTCCGACAGCGACTGGAAACCAATCCTGACCAATTTCGTGATTTTTCAGGTCTGCTGGTTTGCCTGTGTGCTGTCCGGTGCCGCGTCCATGCCATTCATCGGCATCGCAGTGGTGGCCGCGGCGGTCACGTTCCACTTGAGCCGGGCCGTTCGCCCCTTGCCGGAGGCGGTGTTGCTGGTGAGCGCGGGTCTGATGGGAGCGCTCTGGGACGGACAACTCGCCGGATACGGCTGGCTGATCTACCCGTCGGGTGAATTCGCCCATTGGATCGCGCCGAGCTGGATCATCGCGATGTGGGTGTCGTTGGGAACCACGCTCAACGTCTCACTCCGCTGGCTCCGGGGACGCCCCAGCGTGGCGGTCCTATTCGGCGCCATCGGCGGCCCGCTGGCCTTCTACGCCGGAGAGCGCCTCGGCGGCGTCGAATTCAGCGACCCGCTGGTGGCATTTGCAGCACTGTCTGTCGGCTGGGCCATAATCACGCCTCTTCTGGTCTTTCTAGCAACAGGGTTGGACGGCTACAGCAGCGTCAAGACCCGGCAGCCGGAGACCGAGGCGGCTCAGGTGTCGCCGCATGTTTAACATCAATATTTACGCGGCGGGGCTAGTTGTCGGGCTGGGTATCGGCATTTCCTTATGGCTGATCAGCATCCCAAAGCGCAACGTCAGTATTGTCGACCCGGTTTGGTCGCTGTTCTTCCTCGCCATGACCCTGACCTACTTGATGCTGGCGCCAGCGTTGGTCGAGCGCGCCTACCTGGTGCTGTTCGTGGTCACTGTCTGGTCGGTGCGGCTTTCGCTATTCATCCTGCTGCGCAACTGGGGCGAGCCCGAAGACCGGCGCTACCAGCAAATCCGTGCCGACAACCAGCCCAATTTCTGGATCAAGAGCCTTTACATCGTTTTCGGTCTGCAGGCGATCCTGGCCTGGATAATCTCGCTGCCGCTGCTTGTGAGCATTTTGGGCGGTGCATCGCTGGGCTGGATCGACTTCGTGGCGGTGTCCTTATGGTTGATCGGCTTTGGCTTCGAGGCCATCGGCGACCAACAGCTCGCCGGCTTCAAGGCCGATCCCGCCAACCGAGGCAAGGTGCTGGATCAGGGCCTGTGGCGCTATACCCGCCATCCGAACTACTTCGGCGAGACCTGTATCTGGTGGGCCTATTTCCTGTTTGCGGTCGCGGCCGGCGGCTGGTGGGCCATCCTATCGCCCATTCTGATGACCTTTCTGCTGCTGCGCGTCTCCGGCGTTGCCTTGCTGGAAAAGGATATCGGCGAGCGCCGCCCCGCTTACCGATCCTACATCCAGCGCACCAACGCATTTTTTCCGGGCCCGCCCAGAGCGCCGGCATCCGATGCCCGTATTTGAACCCAAGATGAACTACACACCTAAACGCGAACGAGTAATTCAATCAAGAGCAAGCATCTGATCACCCTTGCCGGCGGCGGGGCCCTCGCCCTCCTCAGCCTTTTGGCTCCGTTACAGGCCAACGAGCTGTTGCGTTTCCAAGTGTTTCTGGATGAGCGCCCGATCGGCGAGCACAGCTTCAGGATCGCCGACGGCGGTGACACGACACGTGTGTCCAGCCGTGCCGCATTCGACGTTGACTTCCTGTTCGTCAATGCCTACCGCTACCGCCACAACAGCGATGAGATATTCCGCAACGGCTGTTTGGCCGAGATTGATGCCACCACCGACGATAACGGCAAACGCTCCCGGGTCGAGGGCGCCAAGGTCGGCGGGGACTTTCGCATCGAGCGTGGCCAAGGTACCCAGCAGACCGTCGGTTGCGTAAAGACCTTTGCTTACTGGGATCCCAGCTTTCTCGAACAACGCCGGCTGCTGAACCCACAGACCGGCGAACTGGAAACGGTGCGGGTGCAGCGCAAGGGAAACGACCGCATCAAGGTCGCGGGTGGCCGCGAGGTTTCCGCCAAGCGCTATGCCTTATCCACCGATGAGTTGACCATCGACATCTGGTACAACGACGACCTCGGATGGGTAGGACTCGAAAGCGACACCGGCAAGGGCCGGCGCATCATCTACAAACGCCTGTGAGCCCGGAACAAGGTATGAGATTCCAGACACTACCGCGGGCAACGCTGCGCTTGGGGCAGGCCCTGGGTGTAACCCTGGTAGCGCTAATGCTGCCGATGATTAACGGCTGCGAAGAAGGAGGTGGAGAACCGATGGAGACCGTCCCCTACGTCGACCTAAAGCGTTTCATGGGCGACTGGTATGTGGTCGCGAACATCCCGACCTTTGTCGAAAAAGGCGCCTATAACCCGGTCGAGACCTACGCGCTGAACCCCGACGGTACCATCGCGACCACCTTCACGTTCAACAAGGACGCACTGGATGGCCCAAAGAAGGAGTACCACCCCAAGGGCTTCGTGTTGGACAAAAAGACCAACGCCCTGTGGGGGATGCAGTTCATCTGGCCCATCAAAGGCGACTATCGCATCATCTATCTCGACGACGACTACCAGCTCACGGTTATCGGCCGCGCCAAGCGCGATTACGTCTGGGTCATGTCGCGCAGGCCCGAATTCAGCGACGCCGAATTTCAGCGTATGCAGCAATTCATACAGAGCGTCGGCTATGACGGCAGCAAGCTGGAGCGGCCGCCGCACGGATAGGGCTTAGGCGCCCCAAGTGAGCGAGGCGTTCATGGCGCTGCACGCCATGCCCGATACCGGATTACCCCCGATCATCCCGAAAGAATCGGGGCCGCAGCGCGGGCAACGCGGCTTGGTTTGCGCAACCGCGTGGCGTTCCGGCAACGCCCGGCATGCTCAGCCGAGCTGACCCTGGACGTCGACCATCCCGGTTCTCTTCGTGACACTGCCTCCTGGTACCTGTTCGCCGTCCTCCGATTCTTCGAGTCTGTTTATTGCCGGCTTTTCCGGCGCCTGAGGACAGAACTGATAACCGAACTCATCGAACAGCGCATCGGTTTCCGCCTTCAGCACCCCACCAACCACCTGCGTTCGACGCGTCGTCTGTTCCGCTTGGCACTCTCGCCAAAGCACGTCGTCGATTCGACCGCGCCAATTCAACCAATTCCCGCATATGCAACCTGGGATCGGGATCGCTTGGTCCGCGCTGCGCCAGGTATTGCTTGAGGTCCAGCTTGGGTAAGGCCGTGATAGTCGATGCAGTCATTCTTGTCTCGCAGCTATTGGCAACCAAAGCTCGGGCCAAAAGAGATCTTGTTGAACAATACCTTGACGGCGCAACGACGATCGGCGTGTTCTCGGTCTGTCCGAGTGTTGCTTGATGCAAGCTCGTGAAATAAACGCGTCTTCGCGATCGGATGCTCCGATGCCTTCTTGCTTCTCCGTTACCCTCTGCTAGTCTTCTCTTCTACTGCTCTCGCTTGGCGCCATGATCCGGTCTGAGATGCCGCGTCCCCGCGATGGCCTAGAGCGCCCCAGAGCGACTTCAAGTGCATGGTGCAAACCGATCACTGCCGCTCGGCACTTGAGATTCTCGAAACGCTCCGCGGGAACGAACGCCCGCCCATGGAAACGCTGACTGCAAGCGTTGCACTGGGCCCCATCGCTGTTTCGCCGCTATCTGACTTCTACTGCGCGAGGATCGCACAATGCCCACGTATCTCGTGACCGGTGCAGATGGGTTTCTCGGTTATCACGTTGTCAAGGCACTCAATGCGCGCGGGGATCGCCCGCGTGTACTCGTCGCGGCGGACGCCGATCATAGGTCACCGGCGCTCCGCCATCTAAACGCGCTGGACATCGACCTGGTTGAGGGCAATCTGGATGACCCGCCGTCACTAGCGACCGCCTGTGCCGGCGTCGATGTGATTTTTCACACCGCCTTCGCAATCGCTCTCGGTGGCGGCATCCGAGTCGAAGAGACGCTGCGTCAAGGTAACCTGTTCAAAACGCTGAATCTGCTCGACGCTGCGGCAGCGGCCGACGTCACCCGTGTGATCGTCAGCAGCAGTTCACTGACCGTCGGCCTGAATGCGACGCCGGAACCCTTGAATGAGGCGGCCGATTGGCCAGCGCACGCGTTTGAGCTGCCCTATGCCCTGTCGCGGCGTGAGGCCGAGCTTGCGGCCCTCGCCCACTTTTCAGCCGGCGAGGGACCGGAAGTGATCGCCATCAACCCATCCTTCACGCTGGGGCCGGAGGATTTTCTCGGGGCACCCGCCAACGGCCTTGTCAAGCGCATGGCCAAACCCGGGTTTCGCATTCGGCTACCCATCGGCTTCGGTGTCCTCGATGTGCGGGACTATGCGCGTGGCGCGTTGTTGGCTGCGGAGCATGGTCAGCACGGACAACGCTATCTGTTGAGCAGCCACAATCTGGACTCTGACCGACTGGTTCGGGAGGTCGCCGTCGCTGCCGGTATTCAGCCCCCCGGGTGGCAACTAACGCTGCGTCCCTGGCTGCTGCGGCCTATCGTCGTATTGCTGAATCTGTGGAACCGGCTCAGGGGCAAACCGCCGGTGGTGAGCATGAAGCTGTTTCAGCTCTGGGACCACTATGCCTGGTATGACAACAGCCGGGCATGCACCGAGCTGGGATGGGAGCCGATGTTATTGCAACAATCGCTGCGGGACACGATTGATTGGCAGCGGAGCGAGGGGACGGAGTAACTGTCACAGAAACCAGACGGACCAACTCGTCGCGCTCGGGCCGCGCAATGGCACGGGGCGAGCGGGGGCGTCGATTCAGACGGGCCACTCAACACCCCCGATGCGTCAGGAAAATTTACGGTTTGCTGCCGAGCGTAATCGAACACCGACTTTGAAGATTGACTAATCATCAGGATACCTAATCTGGTATCGATCGTGCTCTCAGTTACGCATCTGGTAAAATCGTACCGAAAACGTATAGTTTCCTAAAGACCTTGGGGGATTTCGAGGCACATGGCAATTAGCGCGCAGACCGTAAAAAAATTTCTTGTAGTTTGCGGGGTCATCTGGGCTTTCGGACTGTCCGCTCAGACCAGCGCGGCTGTCATCTGGGATCTCGGGGTGGGCGGGCCCGATGTCCAAGAAATTACGGTGTTCGATCAGAACGGAGGTAACGGTCTGGCGGTATCGGCGTACACGGGCAATCCTGCCACGGACTTCAACACCGTGATACGTTCCAATTCGACGTCGCTTGGGGTAGGGCCGCCGAATAACACGACAGATCCTTCATGCTCCTTTAACAACGCCATAGACAACGGAACCGGGGGGGCCGCCTGCACTGAGTTCCTAAGTTTTGACATCGATAGTATCCTCGGTATCGATAAGCTGCTCTCGGTTACCCTCAGAGGGCTAGGGGGCGGAGAGCGCGCATACATCGGGGGCAGCGACAATCCAACCGTGGATGGGTTCGTCTCCCTCGTGCCGCTGATCGGAACCTCGACGGTCGTTGCGGGAAGCAGTGCCACTTTGGACACGTTTCTGTTTAACCCAGGCAGCCTGCCCAAGTATCTGATCGTTGGCGCCGACCGAACCTTGCCGAGTGGCAACACCCGCTTCCGCGTGCAGCAGATCGTCGCCGTGCCTGAACCAGCGACACTGGCTCTGATTGGTTTAGGCTTTGCCGGTATCGGCTACCAGCGTCGTCGCCTGATGCGGGTTCGCTGACGTGGACGGGCGTGCCCAGTCTGCGCGGCGTGCGTAGCCTGCGCTCTCTGATGTAGGACCCTCGGTCAAAGGCATCCGCGTCTGAAACTGACCCTGAGCCCTGTGCTCGTGCTGCAGACGGCGCCGACAATAGGCCACACCGCAGCATAGTGTTGCGCCGACGGGTCAAACAGGAGCTTGCGCTGGTCGATCAGGACAACGCGCAGCGGAGCCGTTGAGTCCGCTTCGCTACACCTCTGCTGGGTTGGCTTGGTAGTAGCGGATCAACTCGTAAAGATCTTCAACGTACCTTACAAATTGCCGCATATTGGCCACGAGGACGCCTTTGTCCAAGCTGGTTGGAAGATGCGGGTGACCCGCCTCATTACGGCAAATTCGACAAAACTGAAAAATGTTCTCGATCTTGATTTCCAAATCGTTCGTCCATCCGCACCCTTGTGGCTTGTTCGTGGAGCTCTGCCATGAATGCTTGAATTCGTCGAATACTGTAGAGATGAACTTGCCGGATGTTCGGGAGACAAATCTGTTGTACTTCATTTCGTCGCCAATCGCCTTGGCATAGGTATCCACCAAGAGAAGGACGGATTTCTCCGAAGCTCCGCCAAGCAAGAACGCGCAGCTGAGATTCGATCCAGCTTTCAGTGTGACGATCGCTTCCTCTATGAAGCGAACAATGATTGGATCGATATCCGGAATGTTTTCTCGTAGAACTTCCGGAAAGCGCCCGATTTCAAACGGCAGCAATTCCCGAATATCTTCTTCATTTTCAACTGCTTCTTTTGCTTCTATCAGAGAATTATTCAGGTTCGTGCTAGCGCCTTGGAGTTCGATAGCGCCGGTGCTGTACAGCTTTACCGTGCACTTGGCCACTCCATGCTGGACATCCATTCGGCGGTAGCCTTGTGCTTCTTTCTCCGCGAGCAGAAACCCATTCCGCTCGATGTAGGTCTTCATTTGCCTATAGTTGGACTCCATGATCTCGCTCATAGTCGCTCCTTCTTAGATGAAATCTATGCTTGACTGAACGCCGGGTCCAAATTGCTGCCCGGCTTGCCGTCTTGTCCAACAGCATTCCAGCCGAATGCCCCAGCAGGCTATCTCGCCACAGACCAGCTTGGACACCGATCCTGAGACCGCCTACAGTCGCGCGATTCGCCAACGCGGAGAACAAAGCCACGGTGATACGAATTGTGGACGGGCGTAGATCCTGTTGATTTGACATCCTTCACAGTTTGCAAGGAAAACGGACGAAGAGTTCATCACCGACGCGAGGCCAATGACAACAACTCGGGTTGCGTGCGATTGCTGGATGGTGAAGCCGCTGTGCACGAGGAGCGACGGGCCTTGGCCCCAGCGCGTCGCACTGGCCGCACGAACCCTTTAATTCCCCGGCTTTCCGATCCGTTGGACCTAAACGGAGCACTTCTCTAAACTCTCGGGGTTTCGCTCGCCATCCGCATACGCCGCCTTCCCCGCGATGTCCGCTCCCCCGGCCGCTAACCTGCTGAAGAACCAGAAGCCTCTCGCGTCGGCCTGGCTAAGAGCCGCGGTCGGACTCGGTCTGGCGAATGGCGTTCTCATCATCATGCAGGCTTGGCTTCTGGCGCGTGTGATCGACGCTGTGGTCTTTGCCGATGCGACCCTGATCGACGCCCAACCATGGCTCTGGTCATTGCTCGGGCTGTTCCTGCTGCGAGCTGTACTGGCCTGGGCGTCGGAGCAGAGCGCGTTCCGCGCCGCGGCACAGGTCAAACAGACGTTGCGCGACCGGGTCTTTCGCCACATCCAAGCGGCCGGGCCAGCTTGGCTCGCGGGACAGCGCAGCGGGGCACTAGCGGAGGACCTGATCCGCGGCATCGAGGGGCTGCAGGACTACTACGCGCGCTACCTGCCAGCCATGTCGCTGACGGCACTGATCCCGCTCGCGATCCTGCTGGTGGTGCTGCCGATGGACTGGCTCTCCGGGCTGGTAATGCTGATCACGGCGCCACTGATCCCCCTGTTCATGATCCTGATCGGCAAAAGCGTTGAGCGGGTAAACCAGCGGCAGTGGAAGACCCTGACGCGCATGGGAGCGCACTTTCTGGACGTGATCCAGGGTCTGACAACGCTGAAGCTGTTCAACGCCAGCCGGCGCGAGGCGGAGGTCATCGCGAGGGTCTCCGATGACTACCGGCAAAGCACGATGAACGTTCTGCGCGTGGCCTTTTTGTCCTCAGCGGTGCTGGAGTTCTTCTCGACGCTCGGCATTGCCATCGTTGCCGTATTCATCGGCTTTCGGCTGTATCAGCTCGACTTGCCGGTTCCTGGGCTGATCGCGCCGCCAGAGATCAGCTTCTTCACCGGTTTTTTCGTGCTGCTCTTAGCGCCGGAGTTCTACTCCCCGCTGCGCAATATGGGCACCCACTATCATGGCCGCATGGAGGCGATGGCCGCCGCAGAGCGCTTGGTGAAGATTCTCGACACGCCATTGCCGCAACAACCGGCGGAGCCGTTGCGGCTGCCCGCGGACGCGCGGCTCTCGATCCGCTTCGACGACGTGCACTTCGGCTACGAGTCGGGGCGGCCGGCACTGGACGGCGCGAGTTTTGAGATCCGCCCCGGCGAGCGAGTGGCGCTGGTCGGTCCCAGTGGTGCCGGCAAGACGACGGCCGCCAACCTGCTGCTCGGCTTCATTCGTCCCGATGCGGGGAAGATCACCGTCGACGGTGTCGATCTCACCGCGCTAGACATCGCCGACTGGCGCCGGCGGCTGGCCTGGCTGCCGCAGAACCCGCGGCTGTTTCAGGGCACCTTGCGGGACAACATCGGTCTTGGGC